>JBGSVS010000545.1:0-5165 GCA_041752895.1 Tabrizicola sp. | reverse complement strand
CGTTCCAACTGATGCGGCAGGTGGCGGGCCGGGCGGGGCGGACGGCGGAGCGGAAGGGCGAGGCCTGGCTGCAGACCCACCAGCCGGAGCACCCGGTGATCCGGGCCATTCTGGGGGGCGACGAGGAGGCGTTCTGGAAGGCCGAGGCCGGGGAGCGTCGTGCGTCAGGTGTGCCGCCTTATGGGCGGATGGCGGGGATCATCCTGTCGTCGCCCGACGTGGCCGCGGTTTTTGATTTTGGGGGGGAGCTCGCGCGGCGCTGTGAGCCGTTGCAGCGGATCGGGGCGGAGGTCTGGGGGCCTGCTCCGGCGCCCATCGCCCGGGTCCGGGGGCGGCACCGGGTAAGGTTGCTGGTGAAGGCCGAGAAGGGGGTTCCGTTGCAGGCGGCTTTGGAGGAGTGGCTGGCGCAGTTCAAGCTGCCGAGGGATTTAAGGCTCGCGGTGGATATTGATCCGCAGAGTTTTTTGTGAGGAGGGTGGACACCCCCGGGCCAAAGCTCGATCTCGGCATGACCATACAGCTAGGGTGCGGGAGAGCAGAGTTGGAGTCGAAGGCCCTCAATCTGTAAGGATTTCGCTTTCGCCAGTCCGATGAATTTCTCAAGCTTCACTTGATCAATGGCTTCTTGGTTGGGTGCTTCTGCAAGCAGTTCCCTGAGCAATGTGTTTCCTGTGCGCTCCACCGTATTGATATCCTGAATCTCTTTCGGCGTCTCAAACATATGGCGACCTAGTGGAGGGAGCGTCCTTTTCTGATGGTGCTCCCACTGGTCCCGTATTCGTTGGCATTCCAGCTTTAGAGCCAAGTAACTGCGTTCCGCATCCCCAATTGCTTCTCTTGCGTTTAATCGAAGAGAAAGCAGGCTTGCGTCTTTCGTAAACAGCAAGGCATGCTTTGCAATTTTGATCGCTCGCTCTGCCGAGATGAGCGCCAACACAGCGATCATTGTTGTAGCGATTTCAAAGCCATAATCTGCCAACAAATCGTTCTGGTCCTCTAAGTGCATGCATCGCTACTACGATCTGGGATGGCATCGATACCTTTGCAAGGGGTGCACTAGGGGCTTAGGCCATTGCTGAAAAACTGCAGACCTCACCGTAGGGTGCGCCACAGCGCACCCTACGGTGTCTGAGCCTCCCGCGAACACTATGCACTCCCCCAGTGCCAGCACAGGGCAACGCCTGACCGCCGGGTGGGCGCAGCGACGGTGGTTCTGGGCGGTTTATGGTTCAACCCCTCCCACCGAGGTTCTGCAGGCTGACTGTGCAGAAGCGCCCGCCCGAGGGGGCGGTCGGGCGCTGCCCGGCGGCGCAAGTGCGCCTTGATTCCGGGCGAAGAGGGTATCGTAGGGTGCGCCATGACTCACCTGCGGATGGTGCATTGTAGCGCACCCTACGATGGGGGAGATGTCAGGCCACTTCCCCTCGCCCCCGCCCGCTGATACCAACCGGGGCGACAGTGAAGGACGCCCGCTTGCCCCTCTCAGACAACCTCCGCGGCATCCTTCTGATGTGCGCCTCGATGGCGGGGTTCACGATCAACGACACGTTCATGAAGTCGGTGACCCAGACGCTGCCGCTGTTCCAGACCATCGGGCTGCGCGGGGTGATTGCCGTTGCGGGTCTGACCATCCTGTGCCTTGCCACCGGGGCCTTCAAGTTCAGGCCGAACCGGCGGGACGGGGGGTTGATCCTGCTCCGCTCGCTTGCCGATGTCGCGGCGACGATCTTCTTTCTGGAGGCTCTGTTAAGGATGCCTCTCGCCAACCTGTCGGCCATCCTGCAGGCGCTGCCGCTTCTGATCACGCTGGGAGCGGCGTTGGTCTATGGCGACAAGATCGGCTGGCGGCGGATGACGGCGATCCTGGTGGGGCTGGTTGGCGTCATCATCATCATCCGTCCGGGAACCGAGGGGTTTGACCAGTGGTCGCTCCTCGGCCTTGCCTCGGTCGCTTGCGTGGTGGTGCGCGATCTGTCGGTGCGGCCGCTGCAGGGGGCCATCCCGTCGGTTCTTGTAGCCCTTGGGGCGGCGGTTGCCGTCACCCTGATGGGCTGGACCGGCACGATCTTCCAGGGCTGGCAGACCCCCACCAGCTGGGAGGCGACGCGCATCCTGGGCGCGGGGCTGTTCCTGATCGTCGGTTACCTGACCTCGGTTGCTGCGATGCGGCACGGTGATATTGGGCTGGTCGCGCCCTTCCGCTATACCTCGCTGCTCTGGGCCATCGCGCTGGGCTTTCTGGTCTTCGGAAATCTGCCGGATTTCTGGACCCTGGTCGGGGCTGCAATTGTCGTGGCGGCGGGGCTTTTCACCCTTTGGCGCGAACGGCAGCTTCGGCGGCAGCGGCGGGCCTGACTAGGCCCTGAAGATGCCGGGGGGCGATGTTGACACCCCCCCCGATTCCCCCTATACGCCCGCCAACCCGACGCCAAAGGTCCGCCTTTGGTCAAGGGCTCAGAGCGCTTGAAGTGGTCATGATCCGGGCCGATAACGCCCCGATCCTCTGGAAGTCCACCGCGTCATCCCTGTGAAGGGGATGGGTGCGGTGTTCGTGTTTTGCGATTCGCGCAAGGCACGGTCGAGAAGCGGCGCCCCCGACGGCAAAGGGGGGCGAGTATCGAAACGAGGAACGTGAATGCCGACGATTCAACAGCTGATCCGGAAACCCCGGGAAGCAGTGGTCCGGAAGTCCAAGTCGCAGCACCTGGAATCCTGCCCGCAAAAGCGTGGGGTTTGCACCCGCGTCTACACCACCACCCCGAAGAAGCCGAACTCGGCCATGCGGAAAGTCGCCAAGGTGCGCCTGACCAACGGCTTTGAGGTCATCTCCTACATCCCCGGCGAAAAGCACAACCTTCAGGAACACTCGGTCGTCCTGATCCGTGGCGGCCGGGTCAAGGACCTTCCGGGTGTGCGTTACCACATCCTCCGCGGCGTTCTGGACACCCAGGGCGTGAAAGAGCGTCGTCAGCGTCGTTCGAAATACGGCGCCAAGCGTCCGAAGTGAGGAGATAACAGATGTCCCGTCGTCACGCCGCCGAAAAGCGCGAAATCCTGCCCGATGCCAAGTATGGCGACCGGGTGGTCACCAAGTTCATGAACAACCTGATGCTCGACGGCAAGAAGTCTGTCGCCGAGACCATCGTCTATGGCGCGCTTGAGCGGGTTCAGACCCGTCTGAAGCGTCCGGCCGTCGAAGCCTTCCATGAAGCGCTCGACAACGTGAAGCCCTCGGTCGAAGTGCGCTCGCGCCGCGTCGGTGGTGCGACCTACCAGGTTCCCGTCGAAGTCCGCGTGGAGCGTCGTGAGGCTCTGGCGATCCGCTGGCTGATCATCGCGGCCCGCAAGCGCAACGAGAACACCATGGAAGAACGTCTGGCTGCCGAGCTTTCGGATGCCGTGCAGAACCGCGGCACCGCCGTGAAAAAGCGCGAAGACACCCACAAGATGGCCGACGCGAACAAAGCGTTCAGCCATTACCGCTGGTAAGAGGGCATCATGGCACGCGACTATCCGCTTGAGCGATACCGCAACTTCGGGATCATTGCCCACATCGACGCGGGCAAGACCACGACCTCGGAACGCATCCTCTACTACACCGGCAAGTCCCACAAGATCGGCGAAGTCCATGACGGCGCCGCGACGATGGACTGGATGGAGCAGGAGCAGGAACGCGGCATCACGATCACATCGGCTGCCACGACCACCTTCTGGAACCGTCAGATCGATTCCGACGCAGGTCTTGGTGACAAGGCGACGAAGTACCGCTTCAACATCATCGACACCCCCGGCCACGTCGACTTCACCATCGAAGTCGAGCGTTCGCTGGCCGTGCTTGACGGTGCTGTCGTGCTGCTGGACGGCAACGCCGGGGTTGAGCCGCAGACCGAAACCGTCTGGCGTCAGGCTGACCGCTACAAGGTTCCGCGCATCGTCTTCGTCAACAAGATGGACAAGACCGGCGCGGACTTCTTCAAGTGCGTCCGCATGATCAAGGACCGGACTGGCGCGAACGCTGTGCCGGTGGCTCTGCCCATCGGCGCGGAAGACAAGCTGGAAGGGATCATCGATCTCGTGACCATGGAAGAATGGGTCTACGAGGGCGAAGATCTGGGCGCGTCCTGGAAGCGTCAGCCGATCCGCGAAAGCCTCAAGGCCGAAGCCGACGAATGGCGCATGAACCTGGTGGAAACCGCCGTGGGTCAGGACGACACCGCGATGGAAGCCTACCTGGAAGGCACTGAGCCCGACCCGGATACCCTGCGGGCCCTGATCCGCAAGGCGACCCTCGCCATCGACTTCATCCCGGTTTTTGCAGGCTCGGCCTTCAAGAACAAGGGCGTGCAGCCGCTGTTGAACGCCGTCATCGACTATCTGCCTTCGCCGCTGGACGTGCCGGCCTACATGGGCTTCGCACCGGGCGACGAGACGGAAACCCGCAACATCGCGCGGTCGGCCGAAGACGCCCAGCCCTTCTCGGGCCTGGCGTTCAAGATCATGAACGACCCCTTCGTCGGCTCGTTGACCTTCACCCGGATCTATTCGGGCAAGCTGGCCAAGGGCGACGCGATGCTGAACGCGACCAAGCAGCGCAAAGAGCGCGTTGGCCGCATGATGATGATGCATGCGATTGAACGGGAAGAGATTTCCGAAGCATTCGCTGGCGACATCATCGCGTTGGGCGGTCTGAAGGAAACCACCACCGGTGACACCCTGTGCGATCCGGCGGCACCCGTTGTTCTGGAAACCATGACCTTCCCGGTCCCGGTGATCGAGATCGCGGTCGAACCGAAGACCAAGGCCGACCAGGAAAAGATGGGCATCGCTCTCGCCCGTCTGGCTGCCGAAGACCCGTCCTTCCGGGTGGAGACCGACATCGAATCCGGTCAGACCATCATGAAGGGCATGGGCGAACTTCACCTTGATATCCTCGTCGACCGCATGCGTCGCGAGTTCAAGGTCGAGGCGAACATCGGTGCGCCGCAGGTGGCCTACCGCGAGACGATCAGCCGCGAGCATGAAATCGACTACACGCACAAGAAGCAGACCGGTGGTACCGGCCAGTTTGCGCGCGTGAAGCTGATCATCTCGCCGACCGAGCCGGGCGAAGGCTATTCGTTCGAATCGAAGATCGTTGGTGGTGCGGTGCCGAAGGAATATATCCC
>JBGSVS010000544.1:0-3580 GCA_041752895.1 Tabrizicola sp. | reverse complement strand
GCGGGCCGACGCGGGTGCGGGATCTGATCGTCGAAGGGCGCCGGGTCGTGCGGGACGGACATATGGCGACGGTCGACCTGCCGTTGGTTCTGGAACGGCAGCGCAGGCTGGCGGCGCGGCTGGCTGAAAGACTGTGACGCGGGAAGGGGTCGTGAGGCTAGCGGGGCGCGGGGGGGTGGGGTAGAAGGCCGTCAGGGAGGCCCCGATGGACCACAATTTCGAAGCCCAGCGACGCGAGACCTATGACACCTTCAAGCAGTCGAAGGGGGTCAGCCTGCCGAAGACGGCGGTGGTGGAGTATGCGTTCTTCATCGAGGAACTGGATGCGTCCTGGCCTGCCCTTGAACGGGCCCTTCGGCTGGAGGGGTTCGGGACCCGGCGGGACAAGGATGGGGAGACGCTGATCGCCTGGATCGGGCCGATTCCGGTCACGCCGGAGGAGATCTGGAAATACGAACGGATCGCGACCTCGATTGCCCTGAAGCATGATTTCTACCCCGATGGGTGGGAGTTGGCTGAATAACGTCCACGGTGGCAAGAGTTCTAGAATAGAACAAAATCAAATATTTGCTCTTTTCCATTAACCTGGACTTAACACTTTTCAATTCGGCGGATCGACCGCTTCTCCCCCATCACACCGCCGGGAAAAGCGCCTTCATGATGGCCGAAAAGCTGGGTCTCAGCTCTTGCGACGGTTTCCAGCAGGCGCGAAAACCGATCAGGATCGGTGACCCGGCGCGGTCATTCAACCGACGCGCTCGCGACAGGTCCGCGACTTTCGAGGCTGGCAGCAAAGCGATCCCGATCCCAAGCCGGGCCCATTTTTCAAGAACGCCGTAGCCAAGCGCCTTGCCTTCGTACTCGCTTAGCGGAAGCTGATGATCGCGGATCAGGGTTCGGACCGCGACCGACAGCCCGCAATCATCGCCAACCATCAGGATCTGCTTGCCCGCCAGAACGTCAAGGGTCGCAGGGCCAGCAGATGGTTCGGTCGCGTTGTCACTGAGATAAAGCAGCGGTTCACGGTAGATCGGTGCGGACCGCAGCTGACGGTCATCCCAGGGCTCTGGCCCAAGCCCGAAGCCAATCTCGCCCGCGTCGAGCGCGGGCTGAATGTCGCCCTTGTTCATCTCGGAAACGATGATCTTCAGGCCTGGATCGCCGATGGCCACGCGCGCCAGCAGGGCCGCGACATAATCGTCGCTGATCAAGGGCGAGATGCCGATCCGGACCAGATGATCATCCCGAGCGATGTAATCGGCCGAGTTCACCAAAAGACGAGACTTTGCGTCGATGATCGCCCGGACATCGCCGATCAGGCTTGCCCCGAAAGCCGTCAGGGTCACCGACCTAGTGGTGCGGTCAAAGAGCTTGGCACCCAGTTCCTCCTCCAGCTGCGCTATCGCATTGGAAAGGGCGGGCTGGGTGACGCAGCAAAGATCGGCGGCACTGGTGAAGGACCGCAAATCGGCCACCGCCACGACAAATCTGAGTTGCTGAAAGTTCATTCCGCTTCCGTCAGGGCCCTGGTCGTCAGCTTAGGCGATCAGTGGCGCTGGCATTAGTTCTTTCGGCGAATGACACCATTCGAAGAAGCAATTTCTGCTGAGACCGACCCTTGGGCAGGTTGTGGGCGTGATCAACCAACCAAAGGAACACATCCCATGACATCGCTTTTGAAACCCGTCGCCGTGGCTGCTTCGCTGATCGCAAGCTCGGCTTTTGCCGATCCGGGCGCCTTTCTGGAAATTACCTTGAAGATCGCGCCAGAAAATCGGGCGGCGGCGGCTGCGGTCTATTCCGAGTACAAAGAGCCCTTCCTGACCACGGTTCCGGGAGCGGAGAGCAAGGTGCTGCTGGTTCGGGACGATGACGTTCAGGTGCTGCACGGCTTCGACACGGTCGCCTCGGCAACCGCCTATCTGGCGAGCGATCTTTTCACCCAGGACGTCTTTGTTGCCCTAAAGCCGCTGGTGCTGGCCGACCCGGAGGTGCGTGTCTATCAGGCGAATTGAACTGGGCGGCGAGGTCTGGCCGCAGGTCCACCCTTGCGCAGCTGTCAGACCTTCGCCCCGCCTACCCAGACTTCGGCGATGGCGCGGTCGTCGCCCATCATGATGGTCGGGAAAAGCTGCTGCCAGAGGTCGGTTGCGCGACGGGTGGCCTGTTCGATGGCGGGGGTGGAGGTGAGGTCGACGACGATCAGGTCGGCCTCCATCCCCGGCGCAAGGTTGCCGATCTTGTCCTCGCAGCGCAAAGCACGGGCTGACCCTTGCGTGGCGAGCCACCAAAGCTGCGCGGGGTGGAGCGACTGGCCGCGAAGTTGGGCAACCTCATAGGCCGATGCCATGGTGGGCAGCATCGAGAAGTTGGAGCCGCCGCCGGTGTCGGTCGCAAGGCCGACGCGGAGTTGGCGGGCAAGGCCCATATCGAAAAGACCCGAGCCGATGAAGGTGTTCGACGTGGGGCAATGGACGAGACTTGCCCCGGCCTCGATCAGGCGGGATTTCTCGCGGTCGGTCAGGTGGATGGCATGACCGTAGACGGCGCCTTCGCGGAGGAGACCTTGCGCCTCATAGGTGTCGAGGTAGTCGCGGGACTGGGGAAAAAGGTCCTTCACCCAGGCGATCTCATCCGTCTGTTCCGAAAGGTGGGTCTGCATCAGGCAGCCTGGGTATTCACGCCAGAGGCTGCCAAGTGCGGCGAGTTGCTCGGGCGTCGAGGTCGGCGAAAAGCGGGGTGTGATGACGTAGGACAGGCGGTCCTGGCCGTGCCATTTCTCCAAAAGCCGCTTGCTGTCGTCATAGGCAGACTGGGCAGTGTCGCGCAGGCCCTCGGGCGCGTTGCGGTCCATGCAGGTCTTGCCGGCAAAGAGGCGCATCCCGCGCGACTGGGCGGCGGTGAAGATCGCATCGACGCTTTCGGGGTGGATCGTGGCGTAGCTGCAGACGGTCGTTGTGCCGCGCTGAAGGACGAGGTCGAGGTAGCGGTTCGCGATCTCGGCGGCATAGGTCGGATCGGCAAAGCGCATCTCTTCGGGGAAGGTGTAGGTGTTCAGCCAGTCGATCAGCCGCTTGCCCCAGGAGGCGATGATCGCGGTCTGCGGATAGTGGACATGGGCGTCGATGAAGCCTGCGGAAATGAGTTTCCGGCCGTGGTCGTGGATGCGGGCCTGGGGGAAGCGGGCGCGCAGGGTGGCCGCCTCGCCCACGGCGGTGATCTTCGCGCCATCCACGGCAACAGCGCCCTGCGTATGAACGCGGGCGGCGGAGAGACCTTCGGTGAAGGGGTCTCCGGCATAGGTCAGGACTTGGCCCAGGATCAGGTCGGTCATTTGGCCCCCGTTCGAACCGATGTAGCCTAGAGGGTTTCGCGGCAAGGGTAAATTTTCGACTGTCGATCACGGCTTGAAACTGTTTCGCAAAAGCGCGAAGGCCGGTTGCCGAGTAGGCTGGAGTGGGCGACAGGCTTTGCCGTTGCCCGGAAAGCGGCTTAAGGTCGGCTGGAAGTCAGGGGGCGCGCATGGCAGAGGTCACGATCAGGACGACGCCTGAACTGCATGCCGAACTGGTCGAGGCGG
>JBGSVS010000543.1:0-2567 GCA_041752895.1 Tabrizicola sp. | reverse complement strand
GGGGTCATGGCGCCAGGTGGCGGCGTTTCAGGCAGAGGGTGCGGAGTGTGGCGTGGGGGGCGTCGAGATCACGCCCGAGGCTGGGGGGCTGCGGCTGGCAGGCGCCCTGTGTCTTGATGGCAAGATGCGCGATGTGTCGGGCGTGGCGACGTCCTTCGGGCCGGGTCGGTTGATGGTCGGGGGTGAGGAGTGGTGGGTCCTGTGGGTCGACACCGGCTATCGGACCATGGCCATCGGCACGCCCTCGGGCCGGTTCGGCTTCATCCTGGACCGGGGGGCCATCCCGGGTGATCGGCTGAACGCCGCGCGGGAGATCTTCGACTTCAACGGTTACCGGACAGGGGCGTTGGCGGCACTTTAACGCACGCGTTCGCAAAGCCCTTGCAGGTGACCGACCATGTCGCGGGCGCCCACTTCGGCCTCACGCACCAGAAAGTCGAAATGCTGGCTGATCGTCTCGATCCGGGCGCTGTCGCGGAACGCAAGGTAGTGGCGGCCAAGGTATATCACCGCAAGCAGCGGCCCGAAGATCGTGACCGGCGCAGAGAAAAGTTTGCGCGCATCAAAAAGGCACAGCCGAAGCGAGGGGTAAAGCTGCTCGCACAGCGTCATCAGGTGACGCAGTTGTGCAAGGCGGATGTCGGCTGAGAGACCCTCGTAATAGCCCGATGCGGTGGCGAAGGCGGTGAGTTCGTGCAGCGGCAAGGCGATCTCGTAGTCCGACCCCGCGCCGCGCATCCATTTGAGCCGGTCCTCGAAAGCGCCGATGGCCTGTTCCGTCGTCCGGCCCAGCTGGGGCTCATATTCCCATTCGGCCAGCGCACGGGTCTTGAGCATGTCTGGCAGGGTCGCGGGGACATGGCGGATCTTGTAGCCCACGGCCTCTTGATGCCAGCCGAAGATGCGTTCGTCGATCAGCGCGCGGGGCGCCTCGGTGAGGCTGAGGGACGCGGCAAGGAGGTCGGCAATGGGTTCGGGTCGGCCGGAGAGACCCAGAAGCCAGTCGGCGCTGATCCCCAACGCGCGCGCGCAGTCGGCGGCTAGCTGGGCGTTCGGCATCCGCGTGCCATCCTGCAACAGCGCCGAGATCGTGGACCGGTCGACCCCGGTCTGCCGTGCAAGTTCGGCCTGGCTGACCTTGCGCGCGGCCATCGCCTCGGCCAAGCGGGTGCGAAACTGTGGTGCGCGGTCGCGTTTGTCGATTTTTTCCATCATGCGAAGATTATGCAGAACAGCTGCTGAGTAAAGTTTACAATATCCCGAATTCCAGCGGATCGGCCGTTTTGCTACCGTCACAGGAACGTTACCTGTCCCGAGAACCATCTTGCAGACCGCGACCCGGGCTATCGAATGGCCCACCTTGATCGTCTTTGCAGCAACCTATGCGCTTTGGGCGCTGGCGACCACTGTGCTTTGGACGTTCTCTCCCCCCCTGGCCTTCATCGCCGCCGCTTTGGCCATCGGGCAGTATTCCTCGCTGACACATGAGGTGCTGCACGGCCATCCGTTGCGGTCGCAGCGCTGGTCCGAGGCGCTGGTGTTCCCCGGGCTTACGGTCTTTGTACCCTACCTGCGCTTCAAGGACCTGCACCTGCAGCACCATTTCGATCCCGCACTGACCGACCCCTATGACGACCCGGAATCGAACTTCCTTGATCCCGCCGTCTGGGCACGGCTGTCGGGTGCGATGCGGGCATTGCTGCGGTTCAACAACACGCTGTTCGGGCGGATGCTGGTGGGTCCGGCGATTTCGGCCTGGGCCTTGGTGACGGGCGACTGGGCGGCAATCCGGCGGGATGAGCATCGGGTGACGCTGGCTTGGGTCCTGCATGCGGGCGGGCTTGTGCTGGTCTGGGCCTGGCTGGACTGGGTCGGCGCGATGCCGCTCTGGGCCTATCTGATTGCGGCCTACCTTGGCTGGAGCCTTCTGAAGATCCGCACCTATCTGGAGCACCGTGCGCATGAGGCAGCACGGGCACGGACCGTGGTCGTCGAAAGCCAGGGACCGCTAAGCCTTTTGTTCCTGAACAACAATTTCCACGTCGTGCACCACATGCATCCCGGCGTGGCCTGGTTCAAGCTGCCAGGCCTCTACTTCGGCAACCGTGACCATTACCTGCGGCGGAACGAAAGCTACCGCTACGCCAGCTATGTTCAGATTTTCCGCCAGTTCCTGTTCCGCGCCAAGGACCCGGTGCCGCATCCGGTGTTTCCGGTCGACAAGGGTGGCGTGCTAGACCAGCCGGCGGAACTGCGGGGTGGTGCCGGAATTGTCGAAGAACGGCACGCCGGGCTGGTCACCGCCCGCCACTAGGGCCGCGACCTCGGCCAGGACGACTTCGGTGATGAAGGGCAGGTCCAGGGCGCGTGCCTCGGGCAAGGGGAGCCAGCGCAGGTGCTGAAGCTCCCCGGATGCCAGGCTGAAATCTTCACGGTTGTCGTCCAGGCTGTCGGCATGGGCCAGCAGGAAGCGCGCGTCGAAGCGGCGGCTGCGGCCCGGGGGCGTTATCGCGCGGAAGATGAAGCGCAGCGAGCGATGCTCCATCCCCGCAAGGTTCAGGCCGGTC
>JBGSVS010000542.1:0-6522 GCA_041752895.1 Tabrizicola sp. | reverse complement strand
GCGGCCGTCGAACCGGCTGGTGCGACGCCGACCGATCCCGCAACGGCCGCGCCGACGGCAGCAGGGGATGGCGAAACGCCAGTTGCAGGTCCCGATTTCTCGGGCGATACCAGCGCGTCGGTCGCGCCGACCGAAAAGACCATTGCGCCGAAGCCCCGCCCCGAAGGCCTTACGGCCGAGGAAGATCAATGAACCGCACCGAGTTTGTCGTCGCCACTGCCATCATCCTTATGGTTTCGTTCGCGATGGGCTGGTTCGCGCACTGGCTGTTGCACCGGTTCACCCGGGTCAAGGGCGGCGATATGGCCGAGATCGACAAGCTGGCGCAGACGCTGCACGAGGCCGAAGAACTGCGCGATCAGGCGCTGGCCTATCTGGAGCAGCGCGAGGCGGAACTCACCAACCACATCAGCCAGACCGAGGCCGAGCTGAAGGCCGCGATGGAGGGCCTGCGCGACGCCCGGCACGAGGCCGAAGAGATGCGCTCATACATCGAGCGGATGCACGCGAACGGCTGAGCGGGGCGCGATTTCTTCGAAGAAATCGTGACGGAGCCTTTGAAGGCTCCGGTCCGGAGTTTTCGAAAACTCCGGGCCACAAGTCCAGCCTGACGGGAGTTTGATCAAATCCTGGCACGATCGCAGTCGTGGAACTGGACATAGCCCGCCCTGCGTGGCACCTGTCACAGCAGCATAAGGAGGGCCCACCCATGCTCGATTCCGTGACCGACCTTGCGTCGCTTCTGAAAGACCCCTCGCTTCTGGTGACCAAGTCCTATGTCGCCGGGGAATGGATCATGGCTGACGACGGCTCGACCTTTCCCGTGACCAACCCCGCCCGGGGCGACGTGATTTGCCAGCTGCCGAACCTTGGCCGGGCCGAGACTGCCCGGGCGATCAAGGCCGCCCACTCCGCGCACCGCGAATGGGCCGGGCGGACGGCGAAGGAGCGTGCGCAGGTGCTGCGCCGCTGGTTCGACCTTTGCATGGCGAACCAGGACGATCTTGGCACGATCCTGACAGCCGAGATGGGCAATCCGCTGGCCGAGGCCAAGGGCGAGATCGCCTATGGCGCGTCCTACATCGAGTTCTACGGCGAAGAGGCCAAGCGCACCTATGGCGAGATCATCCCCGGCCACCAGCGCGACAAGCGCATCCAGGTGCTGAAACAACCCATCGGGGTGGCGGCCTCGATCACGCCGTGGAATTTCCCCAACGCGATGATCGCGCGGAAGGTGGCCCCTGCCCTTGCCGCAGGCTGCGGCTTCGTCGCGCGTCCGGCGGCGGAGACTCCGCTTTCGGCCTTGGCGCTGGCGGTGCTGGCGGAACGGGCTGGGGTTCCGGCGGGGTTGTTCTCGGTCATTACCTCGAAGCGGTCGTCGGACATCGGGAAAGAGTTCTGCGAGAACCCGCTGATCCGCAAGCTTACCTTCACCGGGTCGACCGAAGTCGGTCGCATCCTGTTGAAACAGGCCGCCGATCAGGTGCTGAAATGCAGCATGGAGCTGGGTGGCAACGCGCCCTTCATCGTTTTCGACGACGCCGATCTGGATGCGGCGGTCGAAGGCGCGATGATCTCCAAGTTCCGCAATAACGGCCAGACCTGCGTCTGCGCGAACCGGATCTATGTGCAGGCCGGGGTTTACGATGCCTTCGCGGCGAAGTTGGCCGCGGCGGTGGAGAAGCTGTCGATTGGCGATGGCCTCAAGGCGGGCGTCACCACTGGCCCGCTGATCAACGCGGCCGCCGTGGACAAGGTCGAAGAGCATATCGCCGACGTGCTGGCGGGCGGCGGCAAGATCGTCACCGGGGGCAAGCGGCATGAGCTGGGCGGGACATTCTTCCAGCCGACGGTCGTGACCGGCGTTACGGCGCAGATGAAGGTCACCCAGGAAGAGACCTTCGGGCCGCTCGCCCCCCTGTTCAAGTTCGACACCGAGGAAGAGGTCATCCAGCGCGCCAATGACACGATCTTTGGCCTTGCAAGCTACTTCTATGCCCGCGACATCGGGCGGATCACCCGGGTGCAAGAGGCCTTGGAATACGGGATGGTCGGGGTGAACACTGGCCTCATCTCGAACGAAATGGCGCCCTTCGGCGGGGTCAAGCAGTCGGGTCTGGGCCGCGAAGGCAGCCGCCACGGGCTGGATGACTATATGGAGCTGAAATACATCTGCCTGTCGATCTGACCGGGCAGACAGCATTGCCAGGGGGCGGTCTTCGGGCCGCCCCTTTCGATTCAACTGTGCATTAATGCAGTCCCGACCCGCCGTTTCGGGCCTCTGGCGGGAGCGGAGGCGATAGACTAGCTTTCGTCTCCGATCCGCCATGCAAGGGTTTCTGCGATGCCGAACGATTACACGCCGCCGAAGGTCTGGAAATGGGAGCAGCCCTCGGGCGGCACGTTTGCCAGCATCAATCGCCCGATTGCCGGGGCGACGCATGACAAGGAGCTGCCGGTGGGCGCGCATCCGTTGCAGCTTTACTCGCTGGCGACGCCGAACGGGGTCAAGGTGACAATCCTCTTGGAGGAGCTCTTGGAGGCGGGCCATGATGCGGAATACGACGCGTGGCTGATCGACATCGGCAAGGGCGACCAGTTCGGGTCGGGCTTTGTCGAGGTGAACCCGAATTCGAAGATCCCGGCGCTGATGGATCATGGCAACGGCCAGCGGTTGTTCGAGAGCGCCTCGATCATGCTGTATCTGGCCGAGAAGTTCGGGGCCTTCATCCCGAAGGACCCGTCCCAGCGGACCGAGATGTTTTCATGGCTCTTCTGGCAGATGGGGTCGGCCCCCTTTGTCGGTGGCGGGTTTGGGCATTTCTACGCCTATGCGCCGGTCAAGATCGAATACGCGATCAACCGCTATGCGATGGAGACGAAGCGCCAGCTGGACGTGCTGGACCGGCATCTGGCGGCGAATGAGTGGATGGCCGGGGAATACTCGCTGGCCGACATGGCGATCTATGCCTGGTACGGCAACATGGTGCTGGGGCGGGCCTACAATGCGGCCGAGTTCCTGGAAGTGGACAGCTATAGGAATGTCCTCGCCTGGGCCAAGCGCATCGACGCCCGCCCGGCGGTGATCCGGGGCCGCAAGGTCAACCGGTCCTGGGGTGAAGACTGGGAGAAGCTGCCTGAGCGTCATTCCTCGGCGGACTTCGACGCGCTGCCCAAGGCACCCTGACCCTGTGACGCGACGGATTGAGCCAGCCCGGGCCTTGGCCTAGGCTGGCTTTTCCATATTCAGGGGGCTGCCTATGTCCAAACGTATCGCTGTCGTCACCGGGGCCGCCGGGGGGCTGGGGCGTGCCTTTGTGGACCGGCTGCTGGCCGATGGGCTGACAGTGGTCGGCGTCGACATCGACGGGGCGGCACTTCTGGCGATGGCGGCGGACCGCGAGGGGTTGGTGGCCGAGGCGGTGGACCTGACCGACCCGGAGGCCATCGCCGATCTGTTCGACCGGCTGACCGTGCGGTTCGGGGGCGTGGATGCCTTGGTGAACAACGCCGGGACCTGCTTCATGTCGGATTTCCCCGACATCCCCGCCAGTGAGCTGGACCGGCAGATGGCGATCAACTTCTCCTCAGCCTTCCACTGCTGTCAGAGGGCGGTGAAGGCGATGGCGGGGCGGCCAGGGGTCAGGAAGATCGTCAACATCTCGTCGAACGGGGCCTACAATTTCGACGTTTTCGACCCGCCCCACTACCGGGCCTCGAAGGCCGCGATGGACACGCTGACCAAGGACCTCGCCCGGCGGTATGCGCGCGAGAAGATCGCGGTGAACTCGATTGCCCCGGCGATGACCGAGACGCCCTTGTTCAACGTGCTGACCGAGGAGGTGCTGGCGAAAGCGATCAGCGCCATGCCGCATGGACGGGCGATGCAGCCGGAGGAGATTGCGAGTTGGGTGGGGTTCCTGATCTCGCCCGCAGGGGATGTGTCGTCAGGGAACGTCATCATCCTGAATCAGGGGCGCGACGTTCGGTGAGGGCCGATTTCTTCGAAGAAATCGGTGCGGAGCCTTTGAAGGCTCCGGTCCGGACTTTTCGAAAAGTCCGGGGGGCGCGAGGGGGCGGATGAAGGTCACCATTCACAAGCTGTTCGATTACCTCTTGGAGACCACGGCGCAGGACCCGCCGGAGTGCTTCATCGGGTTTTCGCTGGCCCGATCGCCCCGGCTAAAGGACTTCCTCCCCGACCTTGATCCGGACCTATCGCTGGACTGGAACGGGAAGAGCTTCCTTGGTCTGCCAGCCCTGCGGCAGCGGGTGCTGGATCAGGCGGGGCTGGACTTGGCGCTGGACTCCGTCCTCATCACCGCGGGGGCGGCGGAGGCGAATTATCTGCTGCTCCGCCAGCTTCTGACCGCCGGGGACGAGATCATCACCGAAGCCCCGGGCTGGCCGCAGGCTGGCGTCATGGCGAAGGCCATTGGCGCGCGGCTGGTCGAGGTGCAGCGGGACGAAGGGCGCGGCTGGTGGCTCGACCCCGAGGCGGTCGCTCGCGCGATCAGTCCGAAGACGCGGATGATCTTCCTCACCAATCCGAACAATCCGACCGGGCGGCTGATCCCGGACGCGGACCTACGCGCGCTGGCCGAACTGGCAGAACGGCACGGCATCTGGCTGGTGATGGACGAGGTTTATGCGGGCCTCGAATGGGGACACCCGCGACCGCCTTCAATCGCCGGGATGACGCGCTTCGGCATCACCACGGGGTCGGTGTCCAAGGCGCTGGGGCTGCAGGGGTTGCGCACCGGGTGGATGATCTGCCAATCGCCCGAGGTGATCCGCGACGCGATGATCCTGCGCGAGAACGGGTCCGAGATCATGAACGTGCTGGGTGAGCATATCGCCGAAGTGGCTTTGCGCCCGGACCGGCTGGCACTGGCGCTGGGGCGGGCGCGCGCGGAGGGTGCTGCAACGCTGGGCCTTCTGGACCGCTTTGTCGCAGAAGAGCCGCGCCTGTCCTGGCACCGGCCCCAAGCTGGGCTGATCGGGCTTGCTAGGCTGGACGGGATCGACGGCGAATCGCTGGCGCGGGCGCTCTTGAAGCCGCCCTATCGCACCTTCCTTCTGCCCGGATCGGCCTATGGCTTGCCGCAACATATCCGCATCGGGCCGGGTGGCGGACCGGAAGCGCGGATCAACGAAGGTTTAGAGCGTCTTTCGGCCGCGCTGCGCGACCTGACCTGACTGCGCAAGCCTCTGACAAATAACGCGTTATCCGATAGCAACCGGGTGTTTTCCCCTAGCGACGGCCTGACTTTGCCTAGCGGGACCGGGATGCCCATAACCAATGGCATCGACCCGGCTGCTTCGGGTCCCACTCGAAAGGAAACGCAATGCTGCTCTCGTTCGCAACTGCCAAGACCACGCTTGTCGCCGGTCTCGCCGCCCTGTCCATCGTGGCCCTTCCCACCACTCCGGCTCAGGCCTGGGGTGACAAGGAACAGGGCTTTGTCGCCGGTGTCGCCACTGCGGTCATCGTCGACGAGCTTTTGAAGAACAACCGCAAGGCCCGGGCCTATGATCGCGGCCAGACCGCTGCCCCGGTCTATGCTGAGCCGCGCACCGTCTATGTCGAGCCGCGCCGCAGCGTGTCGCTTTACAGCACCCCGGCGGCCCGCGCCTTCCAGAGCTACTCGCTAAGCGAGCGCAAGGCGATCCAGCGCAACCTACGTGCCTGGGGCTACTATCGCGGCGGGATTGACGGGTCCTTCGGGCCTGGCACCTACAATGCGATCACGACCTATGCCAGCGATGAAGGCGTGTCGCTGTCGACCACCGCCAAGGCCTACGGCGCCTATGACGGGCTGCTTTACTAAGCTTGCAGCGTGGTCCCGGCCCGGGTTCCTCCGGGCCGGGGCTGTTCATTCCGCCGTCAGGTCCCAGGACCACCAGGTCGCCTCGCGCGCTGCATCGGCATCTTGCAGGACCGTCGCCGCATCGGCTGCGGGCACCGAGTTGACCTTGGGCGCGTAGGTCCAGGTCAGCTCCATCGCGCCATTTGCGGGCGATCGGCCCTTCAGGCTGAAATCGAACGCCGGGTTCGAGATCCCGACATCCTCGGGCGGGATGAAGTCGATCGGCGCATCCCGCACCGTGACGCGGTGCACCAGGGACCAGGGACCGCCCACCCCAAGCGGCATCCGCCGGGGCCGGGTCTCGGGGTAGGGGTAGCGGTCCATCAGCCCGGGCACGGCAAAGACAAAGTCCTGACGCAGCCCGTTCTGGTCCAGCGCGGTGAAGGGCAGGAAATAGCTTTCTTCGACCGTGATCCGGTTCGCGCTTCGGTCGTCGGTCAGCTTTGGCGGCTTCGCCTCGGTCAGGCCCGGATAGCGTTCAAGGTAGAAGTCCAGAAATTCGCGCCCGATCTGGCTGACGGGCGTGGCGGCCCAGCGGGCGCGGGCGCTGTCGGCAGCGCCGGTCCGGTTGACGGTGGTCACGGTCAGAAAGACGCCCATGAAGGCAAAACGGTAGTCCTCATGCACCTCTTGCGCCCAGGTGCCGTCGGGC
>JBGSVS010000541.1:0-38875 GCA_041752895.1 Tabrizicola sp. | reverse complement strand
CCGGCTGGAAGGGGTGTGATCGGGTCGCCGTTCAGCCCGGAATGCGCGCGGCAAAGCCCTCGACCGCCTCGCGGGCTGCGGTGAAGCGGGCGATCCGGTCGACGCGGTTCAGGTCGGATGCCGGCACATGCCGCCCCGGTCGCGGATCGGGAAGATGAATGCCCACCGCCTTGGCTGCCATTCGCGCAAGGCCAGCGGCGGTCTGTTCAGTCTCGTCGGGCAGGAAGAGGTCGTGACCGGCGACTTCTGACAGGAACTGGACGAAATAGGGATTGCGCGACAAGCCACCGTCCACCGAGACAGGACCCTGGAACGGGTAGAGATTACCCATCGCTTTCAGCACTTCGGTCGTGCGCAGCGCAATCCCCTCCAGCAGCGCCTGCATCATGTCGGCCTTGCCGTCGGCCAGCGACAGGCCGAGCCATGCCCCCCTAGCGGCGCGGTTCCAGTGCGGGCAGCCAAGACCAGCGAGCGCTGGAACAAAGGCGATGCCGCGGTCGATGGCAGTCGTGGCGTCGAAGGTGGAGATCGTATCGAGGCCTTCGTACAGGCCAAGCTCGCCTGCCCAGTTGACGGCTGATGCGGCCGCATAGACGCCTCCGTCCAGGGCATAGGTGACGGGCTCACCTTCCGCTTGCCAGGCGACGGTTGGCAGGGGACCGGGCGTGTCGGGTCGTCTGAGCGTGCCGGTGAGACATTGAACAAAGGCGCCGGTGCCGAACGTCACCTTTGCGGACCCCGGGGCATGACAGCCATGGCCGTAAAGGGCAGCTTGCTGGTCAACAATCGAGGCTGCAAGCCGGGCTCCGCCGGGCAAGGTGCCAAGATCGCCAGAGGTGGGGCCGATCCGGGGCAGGCACTCCATCGGCACACCGAACAGGGCGCAAAGGTCTGCGTCCCATTCCCCCGTCGCAAGGTTCATCAGGGACGTGCGCGAGGCAGTGGCGATGTCAGTTTCGAACCGCCCCGTCAGGCGGTCGCGGAAGTAGGCGTCGGTCGTGCCAAGCCGCAGATGGCCCTTTACAGCCAGTTCCGCCGCACATGGCACTTGCTGCAGGATCCAGCCGAGTTTCGAGGCTGAGAAGTAGGGATCAAGCGGCAGACCTGCCCGCGCTATCACCAGGGGGGCTGTGCCATCACGTTCCAGCCCGGAAGTTACGCCTGCCGTTCGGTCGTCCTGCCACGAGATCACCGGACAGAGGGGCACCCCATCGCGGGCATCCCAGGCAAGACAGCTTTCCCCCTGGTTTGCCAGGCCGACGACATCGGCTGAAGTTGCTGCCAGACACCGCTGGATGTTGGCCAGAAGCTCCCTGCCGTCTTGCTCGACATGGCCGGGCACGGGGGTGCTTTGCGCATGAGGCAAAGACAGGACCGGGGTCAGACTGCCGTCCGCGCCCATTGTCAGAACGCGGGTTCTGGTTGTGCCCTGGTCAATTGCCGCGATCCTCATGGCTGCTCTGCGATGGTCAGGGTCAGGGGGCCAGCTCCAAGCGCGCGCGGGATCGGCAGCGACAAGCGGCGTTCGGGCAGGCTGTCGATCCGGGCGGAGGCAAGGACACGCCCGTCCTGCATCAGGCGCAAATGGCCCCTTGCCGGGGCCCGCAGGCGGATCTGCAGGCAGTCATGCAGGCCGTCCGGCCCGACGCTGATGACCTGCGGCACCGAAAGCTGCAGGGCAGGGTGGTCGAGACTGATCCTTGCGCCTTTGGGAGCAGGCAGGCGACCTTCTAGCGCGGCCAGCATTGCCTGGGCCGTGCGCCGTCCTTCCGACCAGCACCAACCGGCGGTTTCGACCCCGCGCAACAGGTTTCCGGCTGCAAAATAGGCGGGGTCGGACAGTCGGCCCCAGCGGTCGATGACCGGCCCACCCGAGCCTTCGTCCACCTGCAGATGGCTGCCGCGCAAAAGGGCTGCATCGGGGCGGAACTTGCCAGAGATGATGACGCCATCCGCAGCCAGTTCCTTTGGGCCACCTGGCGTTGCCATCGTCACGCCACCAACGCGCGTCCTGCCATGGATTGCTGTGATGTCGCTGTTCAGGTGGATCGGGACCCCCATGACCATGGCCAGCCAATGGACCGGCTTGCGCGCCGTGATGCGCGGCCCCGGCTCGATCATTGCCAAGGGTTTGATCCCGGCATGGCGGCAGGTCAGCAGCGCCGAAAAGGCGACCATCTCGGTGCCAAGGATCACGGGTTGGCGAAAGGGCTGCTGGTGGTTGAGGTGGACAATCCCCTGCAAGGCCCCGGTTGACAGCACGCCAGCGGGCTTTTCCCCGCCAATCAGGCGGGCTGCACGGCTTGTCTCGCGGACCCCGGTGGCCAGCAGGACTGCCTTTGCGGTCAGGGTCGAGGGGCCAGAATCGTCGGTGATCTCGACAGTGCCCCCGGGCAGAAGCGCGGCAACGGTGGTCCGCGTCCGGATCGTTACGCCCGCTGCAAGCGCGGCCTGCGCCAGGCGCTCGGCATAGTCCGGACCACGCAGCAGGCGGTGAAACTCGCGCATGCCGAAGGGATAATGGCCGCAGTGGCGCGGGATGCCGCCCGCCTCCGGTTCACGCTCAAGCACCAGAACGCGCCGCCCGGCCCGGGCCAGTTCGGTGGCCGCCGAAAGGCCTGCAGGTCCGCTCCCGATGACGATGACCTCTGGCTCAGTCATTTGCGGGCTCAGTCATCTGCGGGCCCCAGCATCGGCTGGATCAGACGCCCCTCGGTCAGCCGCGCCAGCTCGGCCGAGCAGTAAAAGCCCTGGCAACGCCCCATAGTAACCCGCGTCCGCCGCTTCAGTCCCGCCAGACTGCCTGCGGCCAGGGGGCCGGTCAGCGCCGCCTCGACCTCGCGCCGGGTGACCAGTTCGCAGTGGCAGACCACGCCGCCATGCCCTGGGCATTGCCAGTCGCGCAGGCCGTTGATCGAGATATTGGGCATCTTGGGCCAGGTCGGCTTGGCCAGCGGTGTATCATTGCGCCCCGCCAGCCGCAGGACATGGGCGGCGATGCCAAGGGCTGCTGAAAGGCCCGTAGAGCGGATGCCGCCGACACATATGTAGCCCGGCGCGAGATCGGTGCGAATGCGGTACTCTTTCGCTTCGGTCGCCGGTCGCAGACCCGCATAGACCGCCGTGACCTCATGCCCCGCCAAAGCCGGAAGGATTTCCTCTCCCCGCCGCATCAGGCCCTGCAAGGTTGCCCGCTCGACCGTCGCGTGTTCGCGGTTGTCCTGTTCCTCGGCAGTCGGGCCGACGAGAAGATTGCCGAAAGCGGTGCGGCACACCACGACGCCCTTCGTGATCTGAGTTGGCACCGGCAGCAGGATATGGCCCGCCAATGCGGCGGCGGTCTTGTCATAGACGACGAACTGACCCTTGCGCGGCTTGATTGTGAACCAGCTTTCCCCGGTCACTCGACGGTCAACCTCATCGCCCCAAAGGCCTGCCGCGTTGATCACCAGGTCGGCCGAGACCTCCCCTGCCCTGGTCGCCAAGTGCCAGCGATCGCCCGCGCGTCGTCCGGCGAGCACTTCGGCCTCGCGCATCAGGACAGCGCCGTTGGCCAGTGCCTGCAGCAGATAGCCGTGTGCGGCCGACCAGGGGTCGATCAGGTGTTCGCCCGGCACACGGAATCCGGCGCGGACGTTCGGCGAAAGTGCGGGTTCCAGCGAGCGCGCCTCAGCGCCCGACAGCGGCTGCACGTCGGTGACCCGATTGGCTATCGCCTGATCGATCAGCGCTGGAAGTACCGCTTCCTCTTCTTCAGACCATGCCAGAACCATGGCCCCGGCCCGGATCATTGGCAGGCCAAGTCCTTCGCGGACATCGTTATAAAGAGCATAGCCCTCGCGGATGCAGTCAAGTTCCACCGATCCTTCGGGCGCATCAAACCCGGTGTGCAGGATCGCGCTGTTGCCCTTTGAGGCGCCGTCCAGCACGTCGACGGCCTTTTCCAGCACAACGACCTTTGCGCCTGCCAGCGTGAAGGCCCGCGCCAACGCGCAGCCGACCACTCCGGCACCGACAACAGCCACGTCAAATGCCGTGGCTCTGCCTTCCTGTTCCGCGGAGTTCATCGGCCCACCCCAAGTCCTTCAGGAGACTTTGAGCACAGGATCCCCTTCGTCAAGCTTGCAGCGACTGCGCGTGACAGAATTTTACCGTGCGGTCAGCATTTCTATTGACCTTCGCCGGTTGAGTCGGTCGGGTAGGTTTGGACGTGACCACACCCGAACGCCGGTTTCTGACCAAGGCCATCGGCAAGGGTGAGGCGGAATTTCTAGAAGGCGCCCAAAGAGGCGCCGAAAGCCAGGGGAGTGGACATATGGACCGCAAGTTGCCGTTTCGGCCGGGGACTTCATGCCAGGCTTGATCCGCGCCTATGTGCGCATCGTTGACAAGACCTCAGACTATGTCGGCTATCTGGCTGCCGCGCTGATTTTCGTGATGGGGGCAATACTGCTGCTTGATGCCGTCACGCGCAATGTGCTGAACATCCCGATCCATTGGGCAATCGAGTTCACCCAGTTCACGCTAGCCGCCTACTACTTCATGGGCGGGCCTATCACGATGAAGAACAACAGCCATGTCCGCATGGACCTTTGGTATGCGAACCTGTCGGACCGGGGCAAAGCGAAGCTGGACCTTGTCACGGTCTGGTGCATGATCTTCTACCTTGGCGTGATGCTTGTCGGGTCGATCTCGTCGCTGCAATACGCCATCGAGACGAATGAAAAGCGGTTCTCGATGTGGAACCCCTCGGTCATTCCGATCAAGGCGCTGTTGACGGTCTGTCTGGTGCTGATGCTGCTTCAGGCCTTTGCGCTGGTCTTCAAGCATGTCGCGACCCTGCGCGGGGAGCGCTTCTGATGTCCTACGAGATGATTGCGCTTCTGATGTTCGCCTCGATGGCGCTCTTGCTGGTCACAGGCCAGCGTGTCTTTGCGGCCATCGGCTTTGTCGCAGCCGGAGCGGCGCTGCTGCTTTACGGCAACGGGGCGATCGAGTTGCCCTACAATCAGGTGTTCAAGCTGTTCAACTGGTACGCCATGCTGACGCTGCCCATGTTCATCTACATGGGCTACATCCTGGCCGAGAGCGGGATTGCCGAAGACCTCTACAAGATGATGCATGTCTGGGTCGGCCGCGTTCCTGGCGGACTGGCCGTAGGCACGATCCTGGTGATGGTCATCATTTCGGCCATGAACGGTCTGTCGGTGGCGGGCATGGCCATCGGGGCGACCATTGCCCTGCCCGAGATGCTGCGGCGCGGCTATGACAAGGTGCTGATCTCGGGCGTGGTGCAAGGTGGTTCTTCGCTGGGCATTCTGATCCCGCCGTCTGTCGTCCTTGTGCTTTACGGAATGATCGCGCGGCAACCGGTGTCCAAGCTGTGGTTCGCGGGCCTGATGCCGGGCCTTTTGATGGCCACGATGTTCATCATCTACATCGTGATCCGCGCCAAGCTGAACCCCAAGCTTGCCCCGCCGGTGCCGGAGGAAGAGTTGAACATGCCCTTCGCCGAAAAGCTGGCCTTGGCCAAGGCCGGGATCATCCCCTTCGTGATCTTCTTCTTCATGACCGGGCTTTTCGTCTTCGGCTTTACCAGTCTTGTGGAAAGCTCGGCCGTGGGCGCGACCTGCGCTACGCTGGCTGCGGTGTTGAAAGGGCGCTTCTCCTGGCGGCTGATCCGCGAGACCTCGATGAAGACGCTGGCGGTGTCCTGCATGTTCATGTGGCTGATCCTGGCCGCTCTGGCCTTCGGTGCGGTCTTCGACGGCCTTGGTGCGGTGAAGGCGATCGAGAGCCTGTTCATCGGCCAGTGGCAGCTGAGCCCCTGGATGATCATCATCATGATGCAGCTAAGCTTCCTGCTTCTCGGCATGTTCCTTGATGACACCGCGATGCTGGTGATCGTGGCACCGCTTTACATCCCGCTGGTCGCCAGCCTTGACCTTGGGTTCGACAACCAGCTGATCTGGTATGGCGTCCTTTACACGATCACTTGCCAGATCGCCTACATTACGCCCCCCTTCGGTTATAACCTGTTTCTCATGCGATCACTTGCCCCAAGTGAGATCTCGTTGGGCGATATCTACCGATCCATCTGGCCCTTTGCGGCAATGATGATGCTGACGATCATCCTGCTTATGCTGTTCCCGCAGATCGCATTGTGGCTGCCCGAACAGATCAATGTCAGGGGCTGAACCACCAACCACCAGAGGGCCAAAGAAGCCCATAGCAACAAGGAGACGACGATGACCGACAAGAAACCACAAAGCCCGTCCGAGGCGATCCTTGCCTCACGGCGCAAATTCCTTCGCCAATCGGTCGTGGGGGCCGGTGCCGTAGCGGGTGCGACGCTGGCGGCACCCTATGTCAATGCCCAAAGCGCACCGATCAAGTGGCGCTTGCAGACCTATTCCGGTGCACCGCTGGGTGCCCATGTGATCAAGCCGCAGATCGACGCTTTCAACGCCGCCGCCAATGGCGAGATGGAGATCGAACTCTATTACGCCGACCAACTGGTCCCCACCGCCGACCTGTTCCGCGCGCTGCAGAACGGCACGCTGGACGCCGTGCAGTCGGATGAGGCGACGATGGCTTCGCCGGTCGACATCTCGGTCTTCGGGGGCTACTTCCCCTTCGCCACGCGCTTCAGCCTCGATGTGGCGGCGATGTTCCGCTATTACGGGCTGAAGGAAATCTGGGAAGAGGCTTATGGCGAAGTCGAGGGCGTGACCTGGCTTTCGGCCGGAGCCTGGGACCCACTGCACATCTTCACCGTGGACAAGCCGATCCGGTCCCTGGCCGACATGAACGGCCTGCGCGTCTTCGGCGTGCCGACCGCTGGCAAGTTCCTGGCGAAATATGGCCTGATCCCGGTGACGATTCCGTGGGACAACGTCGAAGTTGCCATGCAAACCGGTGAGATCGACGGCGTCGCCTGGTGCGGCTTTACCGAGGCCTATGAAGTGGGCTGGGCCGATGTCTGCAAATACGCACTGACGAACTCGGTCACCGGGGCCTGGTTCGGCAGCTACTTTGCCAACACGGCCAGCTGGGCCAAAGTGCCGCCGCATCTGCAGGAATTGTTCCGCATCACCATCGACCAGTCGCACTATTACCGCAACGTCTGGTACTGGGGCGGTGAGGCCAAACTGCGCGTCGAGGGCGAGAAGATGGAACTGACCTCGCTGCCGGCCGAAGAATGGGCAACCGTTCTGGCCGACAGCAAGGTCTTCTGGGACGAAGTCGCCGCCTCTTCGCCACGCTCGGCCAAGGTCGTGGAGGCGTTCAAGAAATACGCCGACACGATGGACAAGGCGGGCTATCCCTATCGTTGATGGCCATCGGGGCCGCGCGCTGCTTGTGCGCGGCCCTCTCTCCAGCTGATCTTCTCGCGCCTGCGGCTGCCGGGCCATCCTGGCGCGGAAGCCATGGAACAGAGACTACCTCAGCTTGATGACGACCTTGCCCTTCGCGCGGCCGCTTTCAACATGTGCGACGGCGGCGTTGGTTTCGGCAAAGGGGTAGACGCGGTCGATGACCGGGCGGATGTGGCCCGCGTCAATCAGGGCAGATATCTGCTGCAACTGCGTCCCGTTCGCGGTCATGAACAGGAAGTCGAAGGATAGGTTGCGCTTGCGGGCCTTCCTGTAGGTGCCCCGGCTAAGCGCCCATAAGACCGGCTTCAGGAACCAGGGCGCCTTGATCTGTGCAGCGAAGGCCGGCGTCGCCGGGCCGGTGATCGACACCAGCCTGCCGCCGGGCCGCAGGACGTTCAGCGACTTTTCCAGCGCCTTGGCGTCCTGGCTGTGCAGGACCACGTCATAGTCGTGCAAACTGGCTTCAAAGTCCTGGGTCTTGTAATCGATGACCAGATCCGCGCCCAACGACTTCAGCCATTCGGCGTTTGCCGCGCTGGCGGTGGTGGCGACATAGGCCCCGATATGCTTGGCCAGCTGAATCGCGATGGTCCCGACCCCGCCCGAGCCTGCCTGGATGAACACTTTCTGCCCGGCGCGCAGCTTGGCGACCTCGACCAGTGCCTGCCAAGCCGTCAGCGCGACCAGCGGCACCGAGGCTGCCTCTTCCATGCTGAGTGTCTTCGGTTTTGCGGCCAGCGAGGTTTCCTTGACGGCAATGGTTTCGGCAAAGGTGCCGATCCGGAAGTCGTCGACGCGGGAAAACACCTCGTCGCCAACCTTGGTGCGCGAGGCGTTCGGCCCGACCTTCACGACGGTGCCGGCCATGTCATGCCCCAGCACCAGCGGCAGCTTGTAGGGCAGGATCTGCTTGAACGCACCATCGCGGATCTTGACGTCCAGGACGTTGACTCCAGCGGCGTGGATCCGGATCAGAACCTCGTCGTCCCTTGGGGTGGGTTCAGGGACATCGGCCAGCCGCAGCGGGGCCTTCTTCTTATACGTGTCGACAAGGAAGGCTTGAATCGGTTTTCTCCGAAAGGGGGCGTTCAGGCGGCCAGAAAGGCCAGCGCGGTCGGCACGAATGGCGCGTGATACTGGAAGATGCCGCCGTGACCGGCACCGGGATAGATCACCAGCTTTGCCCCGGGAATGCGGCGGGCCATCATCATCCCTCAGGCTATATTGAATTGCTTGCGAAGGGTCCGGTCAAACATCGACCGGGGCAGGAAGCGGCGGGCGAACGAGGTCTGCCGCGAGGCTTTGCCCGAGGGGTAGCGCAGGCGAGGGCTTCGGTCCCGGGCGGCGGTAACGATGGTTGCGGCCACATCCTCGGCGGTGTCGCCTGCAGCCATGGCCGCGTCGAAAGCCGTCCGGTAACGGGCGATGGTCCGGGCATAGGCCGCCACCGGGCGGTCCCCCTGCGGCGAGTTCGCTTCGATCGAGGTTTTGGTCGCCCACGGCTCGATCACCGCGACGCGGATGCCGAAGGGTCGGACTTCGTGGTCAAGCGATTCCGAATAGCCCTCGATGGCGTGTTTGCTGGCAACATAGTATGCGCCGAACGGCCCCGGGATCAGCCCGACGACCGAGCCGATGTTCAGGATGCGCCCGACCCCCTCTGCCCGCATGATTGGCAGGACGGCGTTGGTCACGCGCACGACCCCGTGGAAGTTGGTCTCGAACAGAGCCTGCACCTGACCGATCGAGCTTTCCTCGGCCGCTCCAGACAGCGCGTAGCCGGCGTTGTTGACAAGAAGGTCGATGCGCCCGGTTGTGGCCATCACCCTGGCGATCAGGGCCTGCACCGAGCCATCGTCGGTGACATCCGCGACCAGCATGGTGATGCCGTTTGCCGGGGCGGTCATCGGCTTGCGGCTGGTGCCGAAGACCCGATACCCGACCTTGGCCAGGGCAACGGCGCTGGCGCGACCGATGCCCGATGAGGCACCGATGATCAGGGCAACAGGGTGGGATGACGGGGTCATGTTCTGTCCATTTCGCTTGAAGTTCGTCTCTGCGACCCATATGATATCAAAACAGTAGTTAGTCAATATGAAAATGATACGGACATGAAGGACGACCTCGCCGCCCATTGCCCCATCGCCCGCAGCCTGCTTTGCGTCGGCGATGCGTGGAGCATCCTGATCCTGCGCGATGCGTTCCTGGGCCTCACACGGTTTGACCAGTTCCGCAAAAGCCTGGGGATCGCGCCCACGATGCTGACCAGCCGGCTGGCGACGCTGACGGAAGCGGGCTTGCTGGAAAAGCGGCGCTACATGGAGCGTCCGCCGCGCGATGAATACGTCCTGACCCCAGCCGGGCAGGACTTTCTGCCGGTGTTGATCATGCTTGGTGCCTGGGGAAGACAGTATCGGAGCGGGGGAGACCTGACCCGCTACATCGACGCAGAAACTTGCAAGGACATCGTGCCGATTGCCGTCGATCTGGAAACTGGCGCAAGGATCGGCACGCGGCCCATCCGGACGATTGATGGGAAAAGCGGTGCCGAACTTGCATCTCCGCCTGCCGACTTGTTGTCCTGACCGGGTTGAGATCGGCGCTTTCTCAAGCCAGCCTCATCATAGGATGATCCTGCAACGCTTGTTGCGCGAGAGACAGTTTGGAATGGTGAGAAGTCCATTCCGCCCCATTGCTTGCCTTGATCCGGGCGCCTCGAATGTCCGCTTTCCGCCCAAAGCGGCCGTGCGTCAGTGACGAAGCGTCGCCTCTACCTACAGACAGGGCCAGTGCCGCTTTGCGACAGCGCTTTTCAGACCGCCATGGACTCGGGCGCCTTTCCCAACCTGGATCGCTGCAATGAACTAGCCAGGGTTCCGGCCGCTGACCGACCATGTGAGTTCCGGACTATCCAGATTACAGTACTCGGCGCCGGCCGGTCCGGAATCGCGCGTCTTAGTGACGATGTTGTCCAGCACCTCGCCCTCTTGATGGACAGCTTGCCAGAGGTAGTGCGTCACGCCGTTGATCTTCACGTACAATTCGAAAAGTCATTGCCAATGACCCTGGGCGCGCATCGCCGCTACACGCAGGTCTAAAGGGCGAACGTCGGGCCAAACCTGTTCCACCAGTGTCGCACGGTCTCATGGCTGACCTCGATCGCCCGCTTGTGCAAGAGATCCTCAAATTCCTCAGCGAAAGCAGGAAGCGGATGTTGAACATCACCGGCAGGCGGATGATCTCATCGATAGTCTTGAAGTACCGAGACGGGAAGCGGCTGATCATCAGGCGAGGCCGGCCGGACGCAAAGCCGCGCAGCTATCGAAGTTCTTCTCGCAACATCATCTTGGCAATTTGCGGAATACACCCGTTCGATACAAAAAATTAGGCGAGGCCCAGCGTCGCTGCCACCGACTTAATATGGGCTAGTCCCCTTCGGTGGCCCGAGACGTCGAAATGCTCCAGCATCAGCGGCACCTCCCGGCCAAGGCTCGTGATCTCGGTAAGGTAGGCCGCATAGTCGAGGTTGCCGTCGCCCGGCGGCACTTCATCGATATGGAACGAGATCGTGCCTGGCCCGCCCTGGAGGATCACGTCCTTGGCATGGCAAGAGACGATCCAAGGGCCGAGTATCGCAAAGGCCTCGCGGATCATGGCGCCAGTGTTGAAATACATGCGCGGCGAGATCACCATGTTGACTGCGTCGATGTGTGCGGCAAACTGGGGCCGGTCGATTGCCTGCAGCAATTTCAGGTAATTTGCGGGGGTGTCGGTGACAAGCCAGGGCACCATCTCCAGCGAGAACCTGGTGCGCTTTGGTTTGACGGCATCGATCACATAGCGGGCAGTATCGACGGCACGCTGAAATCCCGCTTCGCTCTGGTTATCGGGATGGGGGCCGTAGTCATAGTTATCGCTTAGTTGCCAGGGGTCGCCGGGATGGCCGGCCGTGCCGTGAAATGCCACGCAGGCCTTTGCACCCAACTCATCCGCAAGAGCCAACTGATGGACGGCAAAATCCAGGTTCGCCTGCCGCTGGGCGGGGTCATGTGCGATCAGGTTCTTCCAAGCGCCACCCTCGGCGATGACGATATCGGCCTTGGCCATCGCTTTGATCAACGCGGCGATCTCGTCGCGGTTGTCGATTGAGATGTTTGGCATGTAAGCCGCGTTATATCCGAATTCGACATGGGCCATAGCGTAGGCGTCGGGGTCGCCGGTATAGCTTATCCCTTGTCCGCCAAGGCGCAGAGTCACGAGGGTTCTCCCTGCGGGTAGAGCAGGACCTTGCCACAGCAGCCGGTTTCTTGCAGCGCGAAAGCTTCGGAGATCTGGAAAAGTGCAAAGCGGTGCGTGGTCAGCTTGTCCAGAAGAGGTCCCGCATCGCGCACGCGCTGCATCATCTGCGTTCCCTGACGGTCGTGGTTCCAGTGCCAGCTGCCAAAGACATCGATCCCCTTTCCGGTGATCCTTGCGACGGGCAAGGCGCCGCTCCAAGTGACGAAAGAAAGCCGACCGCGCGCGCGCAGAAGTTCGATCACTACCGGAGGCACCGTTTCGTTGTTGCTGGTTTCAATTGCGGCATCCGCACCGCAGCCGCCGGTCAATGCCTGAATTTGTGCAATCAGGTCGGGACCACTGGGGTCGAGGACCACCTCTGCCCCCAAGGCGCGGGCGAGATCCGCTCGCTAGGGATGCGGCTCCAGCGCGATGACGCGGGCGCCAAGTGTTCGTGCATTGACGATGGCGCCAAGGCCGACCGCGCCGCAGCCCGACACAAGGACGTTATCGTCGACCGAGACCCGCATCCGCTCCATCGCCGTGAAACTGGGCCCCAGCGCACACAAAGCCATGGCCGCATGGTCGGTCGAGATGTCATTCGGCACTGGGTAAAGCAGGTAATCCGGCTTTATCAGGTATTGCGCATATCCGCCGAGACCAGAGGCGGATCCCGTCTCAGCAAGGATATCGCGCTGATCAGTACAATGGATATGCTCACCCTCACAGCAGGTCGGGCAGACCCCGCAACCCCAATGCGGCATAGCGATCACTCGGTCTCCGACCTTCAGGCGGGTCGATTGCGCAGCATCTACGACGACGCCAACGGCCTCGTGGCCAAGCTCTTTCCCCGTCTTGCCCGCGCGCCAAGACTGCCATTCGGTACACATCGGCGCGACAAGCACCTGAACCTTGACAATATTGCCTGCAGCTTTTGGTTCGGGGCGTTCACAGACCCGGGCTGCGTGCGGTCCAGTAATTTCAATCGCGAGAATTTTGGTTCTCCTTCCGAAGGCCCAAGGGGCAGCATCGGCTTTGGTGATGGCTGGTCTTACCTGACACCAAGCGCCGCAAAAAACTTCATTCCCGACGCCTCACCAGAAAATCGCGCGCGCGCCAAAAGGCCAGCAATCCGCCATCCCCGGCGTCATCGTTCGAGTGAAGGGCGATCGGAAGAGCACGAAGTGGATCCAAACTCCCTGTCAGAAGAATGCTCGGGCAATGCTCTCCGGCGCCCACCACGTTCGGTTGGGCAAAACTCCCTTCACCTCAGCCGACCAGGCTGACGCGACGGCCCCTGAGATTCCTGACGCAGACGTTAGCAGTTCCATCTCTCATGACAATGGCACCGCGAGGGACGTTACTCTGACAATACCCCTTGGTAGGCTCAAGCCAAGTTCTTCCGACAGCCCGCTCTTACTGAAGAAAGAACCCGACGTCCTCGTCTGCGAGATACTTTTTAGCCGCTTCAGCATCGATATCCAGTCCCAATCCGGGGGCCGGCAGCAAATCGACGTGGCTGTCGGTTATAATTCTGTCGGGCAGACCGGTCACGATATCGTTCCACCAGGGATCTGACGCGCTGGGATACTCAAACGCGATGTAGTTGGCCGGCAGCGTGGCGCAGACGTTGATCAGTGCGCCAAGGCCCAATAGCCCGTTCGCTGTGCCGTGGGGCGCCATCATGATGGAATGCATGTAGGCGTGCTCCGTCACCCATTTCAGCTCGGCAATTCCACCAATATCGGCCGGATCGGGGCCGATGACCCGCACGGCCTGGGTTTCGATCAACTCTTTGAAGTTGTGACGCAGATAGATCTGCTCGCCCGTGTGGATTGGTGTCGACGTCGAGACCGTCAGTTCCCGGTAGGCTTGCGGATTGACCCAAGGCACGTAGTCGCCCGTCAGCATGTCTTCGAGCCACATCAAGTCGTACTTCTCTACCGCCTGCGCAAAGCGGATCGCGTCGTTCAGAAACCAACCCGGGCCGCAATCCAGCGCTAATGAGACCTTGTCGCCCAAAACCTCTTTCATCGCGGCGACGCAATCCAGCATGTGATTGAACCCGCGTTCCGAGATTTGCCCCTGGTCCATCGCGCCGTGGTAGCCAGCTTGTCGCTGGCGCGGGCCGTAGTGGAAATCAGGGACCGTATCCTTCATGTTGGAATGAAAACTAATGCCCTGCTTGATCATGAAGAAGTTCTCGGGCTGCTGCATCATCCAGCGGACATCGTCGGCATAATCCTCGGGCCGGTCACCCGTCCGCTTCCTGCGGATCGAGCCATTGTAGACCCGCACCTTGTCGCGGACCTTGCCGCCCAGGAGCTTGTAGACAGGAACATTCGCCGCCTTGCCCGCGATGTCCCAAAGGGCGTGCTCGATGGCACTGACCGCAGCACCATAGGGTTTGAACGACCCTCTTTGGCGGATTTTCAACATCACCCGTTCCACATCCGTCGGGTCTTCGCCCAAAAGTGCCTCGCGGAAGTGCAGGACCCAGGGTTTGAGATAAGTCTTCGTGAACTCTACCTCACCCAGGCCATAAAGGCCCTCGTCGGTGACGATCCGGACGATGGGATGTTGGCCGATGACGGCACAGCGAAGGTCGGTGATTTTCATGGCCAGGCTGTCAGCTCCATGTCCTGTCCCAGGAATATTCGTTGTCCCAGTGTTCGGTCGATTGCCAGATGTCGGTTACCCCAGGTTGCAGATGTTCGCGGATCACCTCGTCCACCACATCATCAATGCCGAGGCCGGGCTTGTCGGGCACGGTGATAAAGCCGTCTTGTACCAGGGGTTTCGGCAGGCCGGTCACGATGTCATCCCACCAGTCCACATCGGCAGAGTGGTATTCGAGCGCCATGAAATTTTCCGTCGCTACGGCCACATGGGCCGCGGCCATCGCAGCGATCGGGCTTTCGGCCATGTGAATGGCCATGGCGATGCCATGGTCCTGAGCGGCGTCGCCGATCTTCTTCGTCTCAAGGATTCCGCCGGCAGTCAGCAGATCGGGATGGATCACCGAAATGCCGGTTTTTAGCAGCGGATCAAACCCTTCGCGCAGGTAGATATCCTCACCCGTGCAAATCGGGACGGTGGTGGCCAGCTGCAGCTGGCGGTATTGCTCGGTGTATTGCCAGGGGATCACGTCCTCCAGCCAGGCAGGGGCGTATTTCTCGATCCGGCGGGCCAGTTTGATGCCGTCCTGCAGCGAGATATGGCCAACATGGTCGATGGCCAGCGGCACCTCCATGCCGATCACGTCGCGCACCTCGGCGATGTATTGCTCCAAGAGGTCCAGGCCTTTTTCGGTGAAATGCAGGCCGGTAAAGGGGTGGCGCACGTTGTGGATGTCGTAGAACGCATTGCGCGCCCGCCGTCCGGCCAGACTGCGCACCGGAGTTGGGCCGGGATGCGTCTGATATGGTTCCAGCACGCCCGCAGGGGCCGAAACGGCACCAGGCACGCCTGCGATCTGCATCAGGCCGAGGTCCATCTTGAGGAAGGTGAACCCACGCTCCATCCGTGCCTTCAGCCGCAGGCCGGTTTCCCGCCCGCTGGGCTTTTCGGCATCGGTATCGCAATAGATCCGCACCTTGTCACGGAACCGCCCGCCCAGCATCTGATAGACCGGCACGCCGTAGGCCTTTCCCGCGATGTCCCAAAGCGCGATCTCGACCGCGCTGACCCCACCGCCTTGACGCCCGTGGCCGCCAAACTGCCGGATGCGGCGGAACAGGCGGTCAACGTCGCAGGGGTTCTCGCCCAGAAGTCGACTTTTCAGCATCAGCGCATAGGTGGCGCTGGCATTGTCTCGCACCTCGCCCAAGCCCACGATGCCCTGATTGGTGTAGATCTTGATTAGGACCGACCGGAAGGGGGCCCCCTCGATCTCGGCCACCCGCAGGTCGGTGATCCGCAAATCGCTTGGCCGCGAGGCGGTGCTGATATGGGTCTGGATGGTTTCGCCGGTTGTGGCGGCTTTGGTCAGGGCTGACGTCAGCGGCAATTTCCCTTGGGTCGTTCCGTGCGGCTGATGGGTCAGTCCAGATCGATCGCGTTGGCGTCCAGATAGTCGCGGTTCATCTCGACCCCCAAGCCCGGCCCGCAGGTGAGCTTCAGGCTTCCGCCCGAATTGTCCAACGGCTTGTCGATCAGGTGGTCATACTTGTGCAGGTTCCATTCCGACGTCTCCAGCCGGTAGAAGTTCGGCACCGTCATCATGACTTGCGCGCCCGCAACCACATTGATCGGGCCCGCGGCATCATGGGGAGATACCGGGATGTAATAAGCTTCGCAAAGCGCAGAGATCTTCTTCAGTTCGGTGATGCCGCCGGTCCAGGTGACATCGGGCATGATGTAGTCGGCCAGACGGTTCTCCAGAATGGGGACGAAATCCCACTTCGTATGACCACGCTCACCCCAGGAAATCGGCACGTTGACCTTGTCGCGCACCTGACGCAGCGCGTTGGAGCTTTCTGGTGGAACCGGTTCCTCGAACCAGTCGATCTGGCCCGCCTCCTCCAGCGTGTTGCACAGGCGGATGGCCGTCGGCACATCAAAGCGGCCATGGGCGTCGATCAGCAATTCGATGTCCGGCCCCGTCGTCTCGCGGATCAAGGCCGTCAGTTCGGCGGCCTCTCGTTCATCCTTGCGGGTCATCTGGCCGTCAAGATAGCCCTCGGATTGTTCCCGCGCGATGCCCTGGGCATTCTTCGGACCCTGCTGCGGAAAGGGGTCGAATTTCAGCGACGTATGCCCCGATGCGACGATGTCCTGAATCTCGCGGACCACGGCTTCGGTGCTGGTGAACTTTGATTGGTCGGGATGGGTGTAGAGCAGGATTTCGTCCCGCACCGGACCGCCGAGGAGTTCATAGATCGGCTGGCCCAGAACCTTGCCGCGAATGTCCCAGAGCGCGATGTCGATCGCACTGACGCATTCCACCGCCGCACCCCGGCTGCCCATGTAGGTGAAGTTGCGGAAGATCTTGTGCCAGATCCGCTCGATATGTGCGGGATCGTCGCCCTCGATGATCTTGCTGATCTGCTTGAGCATCTGGCAGAGCGCGCGGTTGGCGACGAAGGTGGTGGTGGTGATCTCTCCCCAACCCGAAACACCCTCATCCGTGGTGACTTCGACAAACAGGAACTCGCCCCAATAGGAGGCTGTCGACTTGATCAGCCAGGGCCGCACGCCAGTGATCTTCATTCTGTCCTCCCAAGGAAAACTGTTCAGCCAGCCCTCGCCGCGCTGGCGGCGCGCATGTGTTCCAGGATATGGCGCCCCGAACCCTCGACATGGCGTCCGATCAGGGCCGAGGCCTGGTCGGCATCGCCGTTCTTGATGTGCTGGATCAGTTCCCGATGTTCACGGATCACCTGGGCGCGTCGGGCGAGGGTAAAGTTGAACCGACGGCTCACTGCGCGAAGCACTTCGCGATGCTTCCACCACAACTCGGCCGCGTGGCGGTTGTAGTGCCGTTCGTACATGATGGTGTGAAACCGGGTGTCGAGCTCGCTGTGACGGATCGGATCGAGAAAGTCGTTGGCTTCGATCTGGGCCTGCACGGACTCCAGTTCGATAATGTCGGCTGGGGTGGCCATGCCGACGAACCAATGCGTCAACGCGGGCTCGATCAGCACACCGATCTCATAGATGTCGCGCACGAAATCCTGGTTGATCGGGCGCACTCTTGCCCCGCGATTTGGCGCGATGACCACGAAGCCCTCGCCACGCAACATCTGCAACGCCTCGCGAATGGGGTTGGTTGACGTGTTATGCTGCTTGGCCAGGTCGGCCACGATCAGGCGTTCGTTGGCTTTGAGCCGTCCCGAGATGATGTCTTCCCTGATCTTTTCATAGGCCGAAGAGCCCTCGCGCGAGGCGCCGGTTGGCTCCATTCCGGACGGGGGAGGGGCCTTGAACTCGTTCATCTGAAGTCCTGTTCTTGAAACTGTCTTTCCGTGGTCCTGCTGCAAGTTGCGTGCCTGCGGTCTCGCGGTCGCCACCGGACAGCAAGCCGATTTCGCCGATTGTGCATGAAATCTGGAAAACAATGTATAATCGAATCAAGTTGACAAGCAAGACGGCGTCTGAGAACGTCCCTTTGTTCACGATCATACTCAATCTGCTCGGAAAGCAATGCGCGAGGAGGCGCAGTGCAATCGTTTCCGACAGCAAAAAGGGGCTTGCCGCGTCAAGCGTCGGCAGGATGACAGGAGGACTTCATGGCAAGATTCCGATCAGGTCGGGCGTTTGCGAACGGCACCTTTGTCGGCGCACTGGCGACGGCGATGGCACTGCAGCCCATCTCGGCCGTCGCGCAGACCGTTGACCTGAGCAAATGGTCACCAGAATACGTCCGCTCAATCGCGGGAACCGAAGATTATGACACCGGCGCCCTGTGCGGAGCTGTCACTCCCCTGGACTACAAGGGCAAGCTGACCTTCTGGTATCAGGGGGTTTTCGAGGGTGACCCCGATCTTCTGCGTCAATACTACAAGGACTTCTTTGTCGCCTTCCGCGCGACGTACCCCAACATCGAGCTTGAAGAACAGGCGCTGACCTACAACGACTTGCTGGACAAGTTCCGCACAGCACTTCTGGGCAATGCCGGACCCATGGTGGTGCGCCTGCAGATCCTTGGCGGCGTTGAGTTTGCCTCAAAAGGCTATCTGCAGGAACTTGCCCCGACCGATGTCGGCTGGAAAAATGAGGATTTCTGGCCGGGCGCCATGAAGTCGGTGACGTGGGAAGGGAAGACCTACGGAATCCCGACCAATAACGAGACGATGGCCCTGATCTGGAACGCCGACATCTTCAAGCGCGCCGGGCTGGACCCAGAGCAACCGCCGCAGACATGGGATGACGTGGTCGCCTATTCCAAGCAGATCCACGATACGCTTGGGGTTGCCGGCTACGGTCTGGTCGCGCGCAAGAATGCTGGAAATACGCCTTATCGCTTCATGCCTCAGCTTTGGGGCTATGGCGGTGGCGTGTTCGATGAAGCAGACCCCAGCCCTACCTACGGCGAGATCCGCCTGGACAGCGAAGCCAGCAAGGCGGCACTGCAGGCGTCCTACGACATGTATGTCCGTGACAAGTCGGTTCCGGTTTCGGCGCTGACCAACCAGCAGGCCGACAACCAGCCTCTGTTCCTTGCGGGACAACTGGCCATGATGATTTCCCACCCCTCCGACTACAACGTCATGCTGGACCTGCAGGCCAAGGCGACAGGCGAAGACAAGGAAAAGGCGCAGACGGTCCTCGACAACATGCGCTACGGGCTGATCCCGACCGGCCCCGACGGCAAGCGTGCCGTGGTGTTCGGCGGATCCAACATCCACATCCTGAAGCCTGAGTACGTCGAGGGCGGCGTGGTGGACGAGCAAGCGGCGAAGGCCATGGTCTGCTTCTGGACCAGCCCGGAATGGTCGCTGAAAATGGCCTATGCCGGATCGAACCCGGGCAACCTGAACGGGTTCAAGACCTCGTTCATGAAAGAGCGTCTGGACAGCATCAAGTTCCTCGATGTCACAACCTCGATGCTGCCGTACGGCATCCCGTTCCCGGCTCTGCCCGAGACGCCCGAGATCATGAACATCATCATCCCCGACATGCTGCAGAATGCGCTGACTGGCGCCATGACCGTCGAAGAAGCGGCCAATGACGCGGCGCAGAAGGTCCGTGACCTGCAAGACGGCCTCGGGCCGTAAGCGGTCCCGGTCGTTCCACATGACACCACACCGGCGGCGCAGCGCGCTGCCGGTTTTCCATCTGTGGCAGCAAGACGGGCATGAAGATGACCACTTCGACACGCCAAGCAGGGACCCAACCAGCCCGCCTGGCCCAACCCGGCGTGCTGCAACAGATGTGGACCAGCCGCGCCGACTATCTTTACGTGATGCCGGCCATCGTGGTCATGCTGATCGTCATCGCCTACCCGATCTACTACACGATCGAACTGTCGTTCTACAAAACCCCGCCGGGGTTGCAGTTGCGCGACAAGATCTTTGTCGGGGTCGACAACTACACCTCGATCCTGTCCAGCGGCGTGTTCTGGCGCGTCACGCTGAATACGGTCATCTGGACGATCTTCTCCACCCTGATCGCATTCGTTCTGGGCTTCGCATGCGCACTGGCGTTGCACCGCGACTTTGCCGGTCGCGCGATTTTGCGGGCCATCCTCATCGTCCCGTGGGTCATCAGCGCCGTGGCCGCGTCCTACATCTGGAAATGGATTTACCATTCCGATTTCGGCATCCTAGGCGCGGTCCTTGTGCAAATGGGTGTGGTGGACAGCCAGCCCAACATCATCGACAACGTCGATACCGTGTTGCCCGCGCTTATCGTGGTGAACATCTGGCGCGAGTTTCCTTTTGCCATGATCATGGTGATGGCTGGGCTGCAGACGGTGCCCGATCAATTGCTGCGCGCAGCCCAGATTGATGGCGCGTCGGCCTGGCAAAGGTTCTGGCATGTGACCTTTCCTCACCTGTCCAGCGTCTCGACCATCACCGTGCTCTTGCTGGCGGTGGCAAACTTCAACTCGTTCATCGTGCCCTGGATCATGACGGGCGGCGGGCCGTCCAACGCCTCGCATATCTGGATCACCCATATCTACGAACTGGCCTTCGGCCGGCAGCGCTGGGGGGTGGCAGCGGCCTATTCGGTGCTGCTGTTCGTGATCCTGATGGTGCTGGGGTATTTCTACGTGAAGGCGCTAAGCGGAAACGAGCGAAAGGATCCGGGCGTATGACTGAGGAAGAACTGGATCGCCCTCGCAGCCGCAAAAGCATTGATGGCTGGCGCTGGGGAGGCCGGGCGTTTCTGGCCCTGATGCTGATCTATACCGCGCTGCCCATGGTCTGGATGCTTCTGACCTCGATAAAGTCGGGCTTTGCCGCAATGCAGTTTCCGCCGCAGTGGTGGCCCGATGAACCCACTCTGGCCAGCTATGAAAAGCTCTTGGACCCGCAGAACAGCGTCGGGCAGGATTTCCTGCGCTTCTTCTGGAACAGCCTGATCGTGTCGGTTTGCACCACGGTGCTGGCCGTCCTCGTTGCGGTTCCGGCGGCCTATGCCTTCTCGCGTTTCAGCTTTCCGGGCCGCCGCTTTCTGTTCTTCTCGGTCCTCTTGCGCAACATGTTTCCGGCCGTGATCTTCCTGGTGCCGCTTTTCATCCTGATGCGGATGCTGGGGCTGGTGAACACGCACGGCTCCCTGATCCTGACCTATCTGACTTTCGGCTTGCCGTTGGCGATCTGGCTTCTGAAGGGGTTCTACGACAACATCCCGATCCAGTTGGAGCAAGCCGCCCGGATCGACGGGGCGACGCGGTTTCAGGCCTTCCTCTTGATCGTGACGCCCCTGTCGGTGCCCGGCATCATCGCGACGGCGATCTATTCCTTCATCGGCGCCTGGAACGAATACATCTACGCCGCCACCTTCCTGACGAAGAACGAACAGCTGACCCTACCCGTCGGCATCCAGAGGTTCTTTTCGGAAAACACCACCGACTTTCCGGGTCTCATGGCCGCAAGCTTCCTGATGAACGTTCCGGTCGTCGTCCTGTTCCTTGTCCTGCAGAAGTATTTCGTCCGCGCACTGACCGAAGGCGCCGTCAAACACTAGGAGCATCCGCTGATGGCTGAAGTCGTCCTTCGAAACGTCATGAAGACCTATGGCACGATGCGCGCTGTCAACGATGTCAGCCTGACCGTCCAGCATGGTGAGTTCGTGGCCCTCGTCGGCCCATCGGGCTGCGGAAAGACCACGACACTGAACCTGATTGCCGGGCTCTTGCCGATGAGCGGCGGGGACATCATCATCGCCAATCGCATCGTGAACGATCTGGACCCGAAGGACCGCGATATCGCGATGGTGTTTCAGAACTATGCGCTTTACCCCAACAAGAGCGTGTTCAAGAACCTGGCCTTCCCGCTGCAGATGCGAAAGCTTCCCCAGTCCGAGATTGACCGCAAGGTGCGGGAAGCCGCCAAGGTGTTGGACATCACCCACCTTCTGGACCGCAAGCCACGCGAATTGTCCGGCGGTCAGCAGCAGCGCGTGGCGCTTGGCCGCGCCCTGGTGCGCGATCCGGCGGTGTTCCTGATGGACGAGCCGTTGTCGAACCTTGATGCCAAACTCCGCGTGCAGATGCGGTCCGAGATCAAGCGGTTCCATCAAGACCTGAATGCCACGATAATCTATGTCACTCACGACCAGCTGGAAGCCGTGACGATGGCCGACAAGATGGCGGTGATGGACGGCGGCATCCTGCAGCAATACGACACGCCTGCGAAGGTTTTTGCCAATCCTGTCAACATGTTCGTGGCCAGCTTCATTGGCAGCCCGGCGATGAGCCTTGTTCCACTGGAGATGACGAGCGTTGACGGCGCAGCCGCCCTCACCAGCCGGGCCGAAGGCTGGACCCTGCCTCTCTCCGATTTCAACGCGCGCAAAGTGGCCAAAGCCGCGTCAAACAAGGTGGTGCTCGGCGCGCGGCATTCGACGATCCGGCTGCACAAGACTGCCGTCCCGGGCGCTGTGCCGGCCAAGGTCTATACGGTTGAGCCCACCGGCGACATCACCTTTGTTCAGGCATTCCTCGCCGGGGCCGTCGTCAATATCAGCCTGCCGCCGTCGGTCGAAGTCGCCCCCGACGAACAGGTCTGGCTGGACTTCGACCAGGACCGCATTCACCTTTTCGACGGCGAAACGGAAATAGCCCTGCAGGCCGACTGAACAGGAGCCAGCGCCCCGATCATGCCGATCCGCTTGAACATCACCGCGCTGAAGCCCTTTCCGGTCAAGGTGGGCATTCGCAATCAAATGCTTCTGAAGGTCGAGACGGATCAGGGGATTTTCGGCTGGGGCGAAAGCGGATTGACGGGCCGCGAAAAGGCCGTGACCGGCGCCATTGCCCATTTCGAGCAGTTCCTGCTGGGCCAGGACGCGATGCAGATCGGCCGCATCTGGCAAGAGCTATACCGCAGCCAGTACTTCGAAGGCGGTCGCGTCCTGCAGGCCGCCATCAGCGCCATCGACATCGCACTGCACGACATCAAGGGCAAGGCGCTTGGGGTGCCGGTTTATGAGCTTCTGGGCGGCAAGCAGCGCCACGTTATTCCCACTTTTGCCTCGACCGGGGACAGCGCGGGCGAAGGTGCGATCGAACGCGCCCAAGAACTGATGGCAATGGGTTTCGATGCCATCCGTTTCTTTCCCATCGGTCAGGATTCCCGCGACGTGTTCGAGCCGCGCCAGTCCATCGCCGCAACGGCCCGCCTCCTGACTAGGGCACGCGCGGACCTGGGCAGCGCCGTCGTTCTGGGCATCGACTATCACCACCGCCTTTCGGTGGCCGAAGCTGCCAGCTTCTGCAACAAGCTGGACCGCGGTGTGCTGGACTTCCTGGAAGAACCCATCCGCGATGAGACCCCGGAGGCCTATGAAGCCCTGCGGACCATGACCGACATCCCCTTTGCCATCGGCGAAGAGTTTGCCAGCAAGTGGCAGTTCCTGCCCTATATCGAGCGCGGCATCCATCAGTTCAACCGGATCGACGTCTGCAATGTCGGTGGCCTGACCGAGGCGATGAAAGTTGCGGGCTGGTCCGAAGCCCACTACGTCGATCTCATGCCGCACAACCCGCTTGGCCCTGTCTGCACGGCTGCGACAATTCACATGGCTGCCGCCGTACCGAACTTTGCCTGGCTGGAAACCCGGGCCCCGGAAGCGGCGCTGGGGTTTGACAACAGCGATTTCTTCCCGGTGCAACCCCGGCTTCAGGGGGCGGTCTACCCTGTCAGCGACGCGCCGGGCCTTGGGGTCGAAGTCAATGAAGACCTGCTCGCCCGGCAAAGCTTCGAATTCTGGGAAGCACCGCATCTGCGCCGCACCGATGGTTCGGTGACGAACTGGTAAGCTGGCCCAAAAGTAAAGGACGCACGATGATCAAGACCGCAGATATCCAACGGCCCGCCAAGCACTTGATCGAAGGGTTGCGCAACCTGGGCGCTGCGACCATCGCGGGGACGCTGGGCCATCTGGGCTTTCGCAACCCTCACATGACCGGCATCCTGCCGCAGACACGCGGGAAGTCGATCTGCGGACCGGCCCTTACCCTGCAGTGCCTGCCGCAGCGCCCGGACCTCTTCAATGAAGGCGAATATGCCGACCCTGAAACGCAGCTCCACCGCCATGTCCTCTATCATGTGCAAGAGGGCGATGTGGTCGTGGTCGATGCGCGGGGCGACATGCGCTCGGGCATCTTCGGCGACATGATGTCTACCTACTTCAAGGGGCGTGGCGGGGCAGGGATCATCATCGACGGCGTGATGCGGGACCGCCCCAATGTGGACAAGCTGGACCTGGCGCTGTGGCTGAAAGGCTGGTCGCCGAATTACCATGTGCAGACCGACATCTACCCCAATGCCGTCAATGTCCCCATCGCCTGCGGGGGCGTCACTGTCATGCCGGGTGACATCATCGTGGCCGATGACGACGGTGCGGTGGTGGTGCCGGTCTCCATGGCAGAAAAGGTTATCGAAGACGGTCAAAAGCACGCCGAATGGGAAGAGTTTTCCCGAATGAAGCTGATGCAGGGCGAGTCGTTGCAGCGCTACTATCCCCTCCACCCCGATGCGCAGGGCGAATATGAGGCTTGGCGCAAGAGCCGAAGCTAGGGGCTCAGCCGCGAAGACGCCCCCAACGACTTACGTCGACCTTCCGCCCCCAGCCAGACTATTCTGACGCACCCCTGAAGGAACTCAGCCCTTCAGCGCGTCAGAGATCGCGCGCGCCGTCCGGATCACGGCCGAGCGGATGTCATCTTCGCGCGCAGAACTTGCACCTGCCAGGAACGGCACACTCAGCGCTGCTGCCAGTGAACCGTCGCTCGACAGGACCGGGGCAGCGAAGGCATGAATGCTTGGGCCCGCTTCGCCCTGATCCTCGGCGCAGGCCGTGCGGCGGATGCGGGAAAGCTCGGCCCGCAGCTTCTGCGCATCCGTGATCGTGCGCGCGGTGTAGGCGGGAAGTGGTGCGGCAAGAAACGCGTCGATGGTTGCCTTTGTCTGATGCGCGAGAAGCATCTTGCCCGCCGCACCAGAGTGCAGCGGCATACGCTGGCCGGCGGCCACGGTAAGCGCATATTCACGCCGTCCCTGCGCTGCCGCCAGCACCATGACTTCGTCGCGGTCGATCACGCTCAACTTGACGCCCTCGCCAAGTTCGGCGGCAAGCCGGTCAAGGTGTGGCTGGCTGGTGGCGACCAGATTGGCCTCGCTGAACCGCGTCGACGTATGGGCCGCCAGAGACAGGATGCGTCGGCCAAGGTGATAGGCGCCATCTTCGCTGCGGCGAACGACCTCGTGCGCCTGAAGCGTGTTGAGGATGCGGTAGATCGTCGTGCGCGACTGCGTCAGCATCTCGGTCAGTTCGCGGATCGTAAGACCCCCGGCGTGCCGTTCCAGCGCGCCAAGCACTTCCATCATGCGGTCGATCACCGGTATCGTGTGTTTCGACACCGCTGCGCCCGATTTCTCCGCCATAGACTTTCCCCTTGCTGCAAGGGACGGTAACATGCAAATCTGAACTGGAAAAGTTCATATCTGGATTAACCCGAAGGTCGCGCCGTAGAGCGGTCTTGAAGATCGCCGGGCACTGGGTCGGTCTGCGGGCTGACCGCTGGCGCCATGAAAGGATAGCGACATGATCCCGCAGTTTGGCCTTGGCACCTACGGTCGTACCGGCGAAGACGGCACCCGCGCGATGCTGACCGCAATCGAGATCGGCTATCGCCACCTCGACACCGCGCAGACCTACAATACCGAGGCGAATGTCGGAGAGGCGATGCGCCGTTCCGGCCTGCCCCGGGACGCGTTCTTCGTGACAACCAAGGTCGCAGACAACTGCCTCGCACTCGGCCAGTTCCTGCCAAGTGTCGAGGCCAGTCTGAAGACCATCGGAGTCGATCAGGTCGATCTCTTGCTCATCCACTGGCCGAGCTTCGGCAACGAGGTGCCGCTGGAGCACTACATCGAAGCGCTGGCCGAGGCGCAGCGCCTTGGCCACACTCGGCTGATCGGCGTCTCGAACTTTACCATCGCCCATCTCGACCGTACCGAGACACTGCTTGGCAAGGGCGCGATCGCGACCAATCAGGTGGAGATTCACCCCTACATGCAATCCCGGCTACTGTGCGCCCATGCCCAACTGATCGGCCTTCAACTCACGGCCTACCAACCGCTTGCTCAAGGTCGCGTCAGCAAGGATGCAGCCCTGAACGCCATCGCCGAGCGGCACGGTGTCACCGCTTCGGCAGTGTCACTGGCATTCCTGATGGCCGACGGGCATATCGTCATCCCGGCCTCGTCCAGCGAGGCGCATCTGCGGGCGAACTTCGCCGCGTCGGGTGTCCGGCTTGACTCAGATGAAATCGCGCAGATCCGCACGCTGGAACGGGGGCTGCGGGTGATCAACCCGCCGAAATCTCCAGTCTGGGACGACTGAAACAGGCACTGTCGTGATCCACGGCGCACCGCGCGGTGGATCACGACGCTACTTCAGACCTTCCCGCCCATGGCCCTGATCGCCGCGAACTGCAGGCTGTCGTCCGCCATCTGCATCAGCTCCAGCCGGTTGCCGTCCGGGTCTTCGATCCAGGCTTGCCAGTTCTTGTCCATCTGCATCTTCTTGCCTTGGGTCAGCGGGATACCAACCTTTTCCAGATGCGCCAGCGTCACATCGATGTCCGACACGCCAAGGCAGATGTGGTTGATCGCGGTGGCATCGCGGCCAGGGGCGCGGTCGCCCTGACCATCAGGGAAAAGCTCTAGATACTGGGTGTCGGTGATGCGCAAGTAGACCAGCCAGACGCCGGGGCTGCCGTCGGGTTTTGGCAGGCGCATCATCTCCTTGAAGCCGAGCTTGTTCACATAGAAATCCATCGAGCGGTCAAGGTCCTTCACCTTTAGCGCGACGTGGGCGATTGCGTTGATGCCGGTCATCATTGGGGGCTCCTGTCAGCCAAGGGTAAGGACATGGGGCTTGCCGCCCGCGTGGTGGTTCGCGACGGCCCGGTACTGGATGCAGTCGGGGGCCATTTCCATGATCTCGATCCGGTGGCCGTCGGGGTCGGCGATCCACATGCCGCGGTTGCCGTCGATCCCCCGGGCATTGTTGCGCGGGTGCATGAGAGGGATGCCGATGGCGGCGAGGTCTTTCTCGGCCTTGTCGATATCGGCGACGGTCAGGCTCAGATGATTGACGCCGGTGACATCCGGCCCGGGCACGGGGTTGCCGTCACCGCCGGGGAAAAGTTCAAGGAAAAGGTCGTCGCCAATCTGGTGATAGACAATCCAGGTCTTGCCGTCGGGCTTTTGTAGCCGCAAGACCTCGGGGAAGCCGATGGCGTTGTAGAAGGCGACGGATTTTTCAAGATCGTTGACCTTGAAGGCCAAGTGTCCGAGGCCACGGAAAATGCCCATGATGATTGTCCTTGCTGAAGGGGCGCTGCCCGCGAAGGCAGCGCCGGGGGGCTTAGCCAAAGATCGCGGCGTGTTCGGATTTCAGCATCTCGATCACCTCATCGGTGGTCATGTCCGGATCGCCCTGGAAGGTGAACATCGTGTTCCAGACCGAGTTGATCCAGTCGCCATCGGCAATGTAGAACGGGTTCTGGACGCTGAAGCCGGGCTTCTTCAGTGAGTCCAGCACCAGATTGTTGCAGGCGTCCAGATTTTCGGTCGGCACGTCCAGCCGCACCGGGCTGGAGCCTTTGTGCACTGCGAAAGCCGCGTTCACGGCCGGATCGACCACAGTGGCGGCAAAGTCCTCCTCGGCCTTCAGGACCGCGCCGTCGACGCCACCGAGAATGCCAAATGAGTCAACGGTCACGGAAAGTGCCTGCGTGCCTGGAAGGTTGATGCAGCCGAAGTCGGTGCCGACCTCCTTTCCGTTCGCGCGCCACTGGCCCTTCATCCAGTCACCGTGGATCTGCATCAGCGCCGTGCCCGCGATGACGGTGTTGGTCGTATCGTTCCACGCCCGGTTGACCCAACCCTCGTCGGTCTGGGCGGAAATGCGGCGGAAGACCTCGATCGTCTCACGCAGTTTCGGGTCGTCGAACACCGTGACGTCAGGCGTACCGGCGTAGAAGCGGTTGTAGACGTCAGGCCCCGCAACGGCGGCGAGAAGCGGGTGGAAGGTATAACCGGCCTGGAAGGTGTTGCCGCCGATAGCGATGAAGGTCTGGCCTGCCGCCTCGACTTTGGCCTGATCGGCCCACATGTCCTCCATCGAGGCCCATCTCTCGGGATCAATGCCTGCGGCTTCGGCGACCTTCTTGTTATAGTAGATCATCCCGTCAATATGGACGGCGGTCGGGATTTTCAGGATCTCGCCGTCAATGGTGATCGCTTGCAGTACGGTTTCGGGAAAAGCGCTGGTCGCGCCGATCCGGTCGAAAAGCGCGCGCGCGTCGTAGCTTTTGCCCTGGCTTTTCAGATCGCGGAAAAAGCCGGAATCCGCCGCGATGAAAAGGTTCGGCGGGGTGTTCGCCACGAAAAGGCTGACGAGCGGGCTTTCGCCGGCGGTCTCATGCGGGACCGAGGCCGCGACCACGGTATTGCCAGTCGTCTCTTTGAACTTGTCGATGATGGTGTTCAGCGCGGCCATCTCGCTTTCGTTGGACCAGGTGTGGAAGAGCGTCAGCTCTTCGGCCTGGGCAAGCGTGGTGGTGGTGAGGGCGATAGTCAGAACAAGGCCCGGTGTCGTGCGGTTCATCAGTGTCTCCTCCCTGGGTTTCTTTAAAGTCTTCGTCCGCTCCTCGCGTCGAAGAGGTTTATCTTTTCTGCCGGATAGGTAGCTGTAACGGTGTCGCCGGGATTCAAGCGGGCGATCATGCTAGGGTCGATACGGACGGCGACAAGCTGGCCGCCGTTGTCGAGGAACGCGGTGGCGTCACTGCCCGTGCGTTCGGTGTGGCGCACGGGTAGGGTCAGGCGGACTGCGCCCCCGCCTTCGCCGATGCGAAAATGTTCGGGGCGAAGGCCGATGGTAACGCCCTGCCCCTCGGTAGGGGCTGCCATGAAGGGATAGCCGGAAAGGTCAGCCTCGATCCCGCCGGTGCTGATGCCCTTGGCGGTCAGCGTGGCGCTGAAGATGTTGATCGCCGGAGCGCCGATGAACTGGGCGACGAAAAGGTTCGCCGGGGTCTCATAGATCTCATCCGGGGAGCCAATCTGCTGGATGACGCCCTTGTCCATCACCGCGATGCGGGTGGCCATGGTCATCGCCTCGATCTGGTCGTGGGTGACGTAGATTATGGTCTGGCCCAGCTCGATATGAAGCTTCTTGATCTCCAACCGCATTTCGGTGCGAAGCTTGGCGTCGAGGTTCGAGAGCGGTTCGTCGAACAGCAGGACCCCGGCCTGTTTTACCAGCGCCCGGCCGATGGCGACGCGCTGGCGCTGGCCTCCAGAGAGTTGCGCGGGCTTGCGGGCCATAAGAGGCTCGATCTGTAGCATCTTCGCAGCCCAGCCGACGCGACGGTCGATCTCGGCCTGCGGCAGGCGCTGGGAGGCAAGGCCAAATCGCAGGTTTCCGTCGACAGTCTTTGTCGGGTAAAGCGCATAGCTTTGGAAGACCATGGCAAGGCCCCGGTCGCGGGGGTCAAGGTCTGTGACATCGCGGTCACCGATCAGGATGCGGCCGGACGAGACCTCTTGCAGGCCCGCAAGCAGGTTTAGAAGCGTGGTCTTGCCGCAGCCGGAGGGGCCGAGGAGCACAAGGAACTCTCCATCGTGGACATCAAGGTCAAGGTCTTCCAGCACGTACAGCGCGCCGTATTGCTTGATAATCTTCTGGAAGCGGACGTCCGGCATCATCTATCCCTTGATCGCGCCAGCGGTGATGCCCTGGACGAAGAACCGCCCCAGCGCGAAGTAGACGACCAAGGGCGGGATCGCTGTCAGAAGTGCGGCCGCCATGTTGACGTTGTGGATGACTTCGCCGCGCGAGGTGACGACGGAATTTGCCAGGATCACCGTCATCGGCTTCGCCGTCAGCCCGCCGAAGGTAAGGCCGACAAGGTAGTCGTTCCAGACCGAGGTGATCATCAGGATCAGCACGACCACCATGATGTTGCCCGACATCGGCAGCACGATTTCCCGGAAGATGCGCCAGAAGCTGCCGGAATCCATCATTGCGGCGTTCATGATCTCGACCGGGATATCCTTGTAGAAATTGCGGAAGATCAGGGTCAGCAGCGGCATCGCCAGTACCGCATGCACCACGGCCACCGACCACACCGTGCCGTAGATGCCAAGCTGGGCAACGATGATGATCAGCGGGATCATGATGATCTGGAACGGCACGAACGCGCAGATGAAGAGGACAAAAAGGAACGTCCCCGCCCAACGCACATTCCAGAGCGCCAGCGCAAAGCCGGTGACCGCCGATAGCCCGATGGAAAAGACGAGGCTGGGGGCCAGGATCATGATCGAGTTCCAGAAGCCCTGCTTGATCCCGTCGCAGGAAAGCCCGGTGCATAGGTTGTTCCAGGCCTTGCTCCAGGGCTCGAACGTCCACTCGACCGGGAGCGCGAAGATGCGGCCCAGGGTGATCTCGCCGATCGGTTTGAACGAGGTCACGACGACCACGTAAAGCGGGATCGCCATGAAGAGCGCGACCATGGTCAGGAACACCAGGATCGCGATGGACGAGCCCTTGATCCGGCGCTTGCGTGGCAAGAGAAGCGGGCGGGAGGAAAGCGTGCCAGTCATGCCGCCTGACCCCGCTTCTGCTGCCAGCGGGTCAGCAAAACCAGCGGCAGGAAGATCGCCAGCGTGATCAGAAGCATGATCACCGCCGCGGCCGACGCGAAGCCGATGTTCGACCGGGTCGAATACGCGTTGATCGCGAAATAGGCGGGGGTCCAGGTGGAGGTGCCCGGACCCCCGTTCGTCATCGCGACGACAATATCGAACGCTTTGACTACTCCCAGCGATAACAGGATCGCGCAAGTCAGGAAGGTGAACTTCATCATCGGGATGATGATCTCGGTATAAAGCCGCCAGATGCCCACACCATCGAGGCGCGCAGCGCTCCAGATCTCGGTGTTGATCGACTTCAGCCCGGCGAGCATCAGCGCCATGTAGAAGCCAAGCCCGTGCCAGATCGAGGCGAGGATGATGCCGTACATCGCCGTGTGGCTTTCGGCGAGCCAGTTGAAGCTCGCGCTTTCCCAGCCAAGGCCGCGCAAGTAGGCCTGCAGACCAAGCGAGGGGTTGAAGATCCAGCGCCAGACCAGGCCGGTGACAATCAGCGAGATCGCCAGCGGATACAGGAAGACGGTGCGGAAGAAGCCCTCGCCCCGCTTCTCACGCTCGATCAGTGCGGCCAGGATGAAGCCGAAGACGATGGCGAGCGCCGAACCTATTGCCAGCACGGCCAGGTTCTGCAGGGCCAGCCACCAGGTCTCGTTGCCGAAAAGGCGCTGGTACTGCGAGGCCCATTTGTCCGGGTCAATCGTGTAGTCCGGGAAGCGCCGGCTTTGGGTGAAGGACATGTAGACCGTCCAGCAGATCGTCCCGAGGAAGCCGACCAGCGTCACGACGAGCGCGGGTGCCAGTGCCAATTGCGGCGCCACCCTGCTCCAGCGGAGCGTCATCGGCTGCCCTCCCATACAGTTCATATTTGAACTTGTATTCTTGTCATTTGAACGATACTGCCGAGAGGAAGTCGAGTCAACGCTGGATCAGGACCGCGGGGAGGCTGGCAATGCGCATCATCTTCACGGGTGGCTCGGGCAAGGCGGGACGGCATGTGGTTGCCTGGCTCTTGGCGCGGGGACATCGGGTGCTGAATGTCGACCTAAGCCCGCTTGACCTGCCCGGCGTCGACAACCTGATCGCCGACATCACCGACTCCGGCCAGATGTTCAACGCGATGTCCGGCTACTTCGGGTTCGACGAGCTGGAGCCCGGCGATATGCCTAGGGTCGATGCGGTCGTTCATTTCGCCGCCGTGCCACGCATTCTTCTGGTGCCAGACGACGTGTGTTTCCGCGTCAATACCCTTGGGACCTACAATGTGATCGAAGCGGCGGTGAAGCTGGGCATCGCCAAGATCGTCATCGCCTCGTCCGAAACGGTCTATGGCGTCTGCTTTGCCAAGGGCCGGGTCGATCCGCCGGAACTGCCGATCACCGAAGAAAGTCCGACGATCCCGACCGACAGCTATGCGCTGTCGAAGCTGGTCAACGAGCAGACCGCGCAGGTGTTCCAACGACGCTCGGGGGCCGATATCTATGCGCTTCGGATCGCCAATGTGATCGAGCCGCACGAGTACACCGACTTTCCCCGCTACATCACCGATCCTGAACTGCGGCGGCGCAACCACTTCGGCTATGTCGACGCCCGCGACCTTGGCCAGATCGTCGAGCGCTGTCTGCTGACCGACGGGCTAGGTTACCAGGTGTTCAATGCGGTGAACGACGAAAACAACGTCGATCGCCCTACCGCCGACCTGGCACGGGACTACTACCCAACTTCGCACATAACGCGGCCACTAGCGGGCCACGAAGCTCCGATGTCGAACCGTAAGGCGCGCGATCTCCTTGGATTTCGTGAAGAACACAGCTGGCGCAAGTACGTGGACATCTAGAAGCCTAACGCCGCAATCACTTCACCTCGGCCCGGAGCGGCAGCGATGGTCAATCGGCGGTATCAAGTACCACCAGCCGACCAAAATGGATTGCTCTGTAAACACCTAGGGTCGCTCCCGGTCCAAAGCCGCCGGTCATCTTGCCCGGATCTCAGGCGTGCCCAGTATTCAATCCAGTGCTCCTGTGCTTCGCAATATGCAAACCAGGTCTACAGCTCGCGCCCACCACTCGCTTGACACCTTCCTGCGCGCCGCCTACGGACACCGGCTCCGGGGGGCACAAGGATTGTGAACATGGCGTCCAATGCACCTGGGCTCGGGGTGGACTTCGGCACTTCAAATACGGCCGCTGGCTATCTTCAGGATGGCCGACCCCGCCTCATCTCCTTCGCGCGCGGCCAGACCACGATCCCCACGACCTTCTTCTTCGACTTCGACACGCGGAGGATGCTGATCGGCGAGCCGGCAAACCAGGCGCTGCTCGAGGGCGCTCACGGACGTTTCATGCGTGCGCTCAAACGCATCCTTGGCACGCCCCTTATGCATGAGCCCCGGCAGCTCTTAAACGAACGGGTGACCTTCGTCGACATCATCGCACGCTTCCTGGCCCAGGTGAAGTCGCGGGCCGAAGCAGAGGCCGGGATGACTTTCGACCGTGTCCTGTCGGGGCGGCCGGTGGTGTTCCATGCTGCAGGGGACCCCCGCGAAGACGCAGCCGAAGCGGATCTGCGCGCCTGTTACCTGGCGGCCGGTTTCCGTGAGGTGGCGTTCATGCCCGAGCCGCAGGCCGCCGCCATCGCGAGCGGCGCGCTCGGGGACCAGGGGGGAACCGGGTTGATCGTCGATGTGGGCGGCGGCACCTCGGACTACTCGCTGTTCCGCTCAGGCCGCGAGGGAGTGACGATCCTCGCCAACCACGGCGTACGCATCGGCGGGACGGATTTCGACAGGGCGATCAGTATCGACCGGGTGATGCCGCATCTGGGCAAGGGGACCGACCTGCGAAAGGTCCTGGGCTCGGGCAGCACCCCGACCCCGAATGCTATCTTCCACGACCTTGCGACCTGGGAGAAGATCGCGTTTCTCTATACGCCGCAGAACCACAGGCTTGCTGCCGAGATGGTGCGGTTGGCGCATCAGCCAGAGAAATTGGCTCGTCTGGCGAAGGTGTTGGAGGATGAACTGGGGCACGAGCTGAGCTTCGCCGTGGAGCGCGGCAAGATCGCGTCCAACAGCGGGGATGCCAGCGCATCCATCCTGCTGGACGGGATCGAGCCGGGCCTGGCCGTTCCCCTGTCGGCGGACTCCCTGGCTGAAACCCTTGCCCGCTATACTGACGCACTGGCGGAAGGCGCGCGCGAGACGCTGCGGATCGCGGGCCTGGACCCAGCCCAGGTCGAGAAGGTGGTCTATGTCGGAGGCTCCAGCCTGATGTCCCTGGTCTCGCAGACGATGAGAGACGTGTTTCCGAAAGCAGCTCACTCCTTTAGTGAGGTGTTCACGGCTGTCGCGGACGGGCTGGCCATCGCCGCAGGCGACGAAAGGCCGCTGCTGTCCGTTTGACCTAAGCGACGATTTCCGCGCCTGCAAATTGCTCTATGAACTTTGAACGATGACAAACGAGGACGGCCCTTAGCCGCCGTTCGCGGGCTACCGGACAATCGCTTCCGACTTAGTCTGAAACTCAGACGGGTCTGTCTTTCGGTCTCGATTGGCCTTCGATTCCAAGTTCCACACATTGTCGTTCAAGAACCCGGTGGGCCATGTCGAGGTCAAGTCTACACTAAACCAAAGGAATACTGGATGTGCCGCCCTTCGCGCTCGGTACCTCAAGCCCAAGATCAGACGCCGCCGTCCGTCGCTTCGGACGCCGCATCAACCGCTGGTCTTAGATTTGCTGCGCTTGTCCCCGACAGTGTAGACCGCCGCCGCCGCGACGACGACGCAGCCTTCGATCAGGCCCTGCCAGTTCGCGCCCAGGTTCAGGATGTTGAAGCCGTTGGTCAGGCTATACAGGAGAAGTGCTCCCGCCAGCGTCTTGATTACGCTGCCTGCGCCGCCGAACAGCGAGGTGCCGCCAAGGATCGCAGCCGCGATGACGGTCAGTTCCGCGCCTTCCAGCCCCGTTGGATTCATCGACCGTAGACGGCTGGCAAAAAGGATGCCCGCGAAGCCCGCGACCGTGCTGCAGAAGACAAATGCGAGAAGGCGGTACTTGGTGACGTTGATGCCCGAAAGCCGCGCCGCCTCGGGGTTGCCACCTACGGCATAAATACGACGGCCGATCTTGGTGAAGCGCAGCGTGAACCACACAAGGCCGGTAAAGATGGCCAGATAGATCACCGGATTGCGGATCGGGAAGCTGCCACCCGAAGCCCAGCCGAGGAACAGAAGGAACGCTCCGCCCAGCGACAACCCAAGTGTCCTGGGACGTAGCGGAGTGCGGGTCGAGGCGTCGCGCAGGCCGGTGTATAGGCCTGCGGCCAATAGCGCGGCACCAAGGATAACAATGAGCCAGAACCCTTCCCACTTGCCGCCTTCGAAAGCGTTCATGCTTGCGGTCACGTCCGGGTCCGAAACGGAAACCGACCGACCGTCGCTGTAAAGCAGGATAAGACCCCGCACGGCCGTCATTGTCCCAAGCGTCACAATGAAGGCGTTGATGCCGACCCATTGCACGATGGCCCCGTTTATGAATCCCAGAAGCATCGCCGCACCAAGGGACAGGCCGAAGGCGGGCCAGAAGCCCAGGGTGGCCGAATTGGCAACCATGACCACGGCCGCAAAGGCAGCGACCGAGGCAACGGACAGGTCGAAGTTCCCGCTGATCAGGACGACCGTCATAGCGACGGCCATCATGCCGATCAGCGAGGTCTGATAGACCACGTTCGACAGGTTCTGCACCGTCAGATAGTTCATCTGACCGACCGAGGCCGTGGCGATAGTGAGCGTGGCGATCAGAACGAACAGGGCGTAATAGACACCCATCTCTTGCAGACCGAAAATCCTGCGCCAGTTGGCCTGCGCCTGCTTTGGTTCCGTGGCAGCCATGACCGACCTTTCAGCTTGCTGAATGTGTTCCACGCTCATCCGTCACCCGCCGTTCGTCATATGCTGTGTGTCTGGCTCGACGGCGCTCTGGCCACCGGCCAGAAGCAGGAGCGAGTGTTCCGTCACTTCGTGGGCCGAGCGTTCGGCCACGCATTTGCCGTCGCGCATGACGAGGATGCGGTCCGAGACGGCCAGCAACTCCTCGAACTCGGACGATACAATGATCACCGACTTGCCATCGTCGGCCAGTTGCCGGACGAGGCGCAGGATGTCGGCCTTGGCGCCGATATCGATGCCCGCGGTCGGTTCGTCCAGAAGGAAAAGCCTGACGTCGCTGAAGAACCATTTGGCGATGGTCACCTTCTGCGCATTTCCGCCGCTAAGGTCAGTGACCAGAATGTCGGGCGAGCTTGCCTTGATCGACAGCATCCGGATTGCCTGCCAGGCGCGTTCGCGTTCCTTGGTGGCGCTGAGGACAGTCCCGGCGGTCAGAACACCGTCGAGGGCCGGAAGGCTGATGTTGCGCCAGATTTCAAAGTCCGGGATGAGTCCCTGCCGGTTGCGGTCTTCCGGCACAAGGCCAATGCCGGCTGCAACGGCCGCGCCCGTGCTGCGGGCAAAGGGTTTGCCGTCCAGAAGCACCTCACCCGTGGCCTGGGCGTCCGCCCCGAAGATGGCGTGCAGAAGTTCACTGCGGCCCGACCCCAGCAGACCCGCGATGCCGACCACCTCACCCGGTGCCAGGTCAAGTGTGACGGGATCAAGGCGCCCGGGCGAGGCAAGGTTGCGCAAGCGGAGACGCGGCACCTCTCCGGCAGGGCGCGCGGTCTGGGCATGGCGGCGTGGCGCGTTTTCCATAGCGGCGACCTGCTTGCCCACGATCGCCTCGGCAATCAGGCTTTCGTTCAGGTCGCGGGTCTCGGCGGTCATCGCGACAATGCCGTCACGCAGGACGGTGACCCGATCGGTCAGGGCCATCACCTCATCCAGGAAATGCGAGACGAAGACGACCGCCTTGTTATCCTGTTGCGACAGCCGCTTGACGGCGGCATAGACCAGCTCGCGTTCATCCAGCGCCAGGGATGCCGTGGGTTCGTCCAGAACGATCAGGTCCGCGCCGGCACTTTGCGCCTGAAGAATCGACACCATCTGGCGCTGGCCTATGGACAGATTGCTGACCAGCCGGTCGGGATCAAGCCAGTAGCCCATGCGGTCACACAGGGCGGCGAAACGGCGACGCAGCGCAGCCGAGCTGCGCCAAAGACCGTCGTCGTCGAGAAAGACGTTTTCAAGGATCGTCAGCGTTGGCACCAGCGGGATGTGCTGGTGGACGGTCGCTACCCCCATCGCCTTGGCTGCCTTGGGGCTGTCCCAGTGAACCGGCGCGCCGCGCCAGATGATCTCGCCGCGGGTGGCGAAATAGGCCCCCGAAAGGATCTTGATCAGCGTGGATTTTCCGGCCCCGTTCGCGCCCAGAAGGCCGTGCACTTTGCCCAACTCCAGGTCAAGATTGACGCCACGCAGCGCAATCGTCCTGTTGCCGAAAGACTTTTCGACCCCGCGAAGTTGCATGATCGGCTGGGCAGCCTGCATCGGATTGTCCTGCGAAGAAGCTTGGGGCGTGGCACTCCGGTGATCCGGGATCAGGAGCCGCCTTTAAGGTTGGACGGCACCCCTGCAGGCACCGTCCCCGTCGTCAGGCCCAAAGGCGAGAGGCTACCACTTCGGGCAGCTGTCGACGTTGTCCTTGGTAAGGGCCTGCATGTCATAGGTGACGTATTGGCCCTTCTTGGCATTGGCCGGGTCCGCTACGGCCTTTTGCAATTCTTCACCGGCCAGTTTGCCGATCAGTCCCGGCTGAGTGCAGACCGATGCCTCGATCTCGCCGTTCTGAATGGCCACAGCGCCAAGGGCCGAGCCGCCGCCGGTGGCAATCAGACGGGCTTTGGACCCAGCAGCCGAAATCGCTTTGGCGCAGCCAAGCGCCATATCGTCGGCATGGCTGAAGATCACGTCAAGATCAGGGTTGGCGGTCAGCGCGTTGGCGCAGATCTGTTCGCCCGAATCCGGCGTCCAGTCCGAGGGCTGGGAGGATACGATGCTGTATTGGATGCCCGCCTCTTTCAGCGCGGCCTCAAAGCCGTCCTGGCGCTGCTCGACCACCGCAAATCCAGGAGCACCTTCGACAACTGCGATCTTCACTTCACGGTCCTTCGGCAGCACGCTGGCGGCATAGACGCCGGCCACCTGGCCCGCGATCACGTCCTGGGTCGAGACGAGAGCGTTAAGGTTCGGATAGGCGTAATCGACCGGGTTCACGTTGGGGTCGCCCACCGGAACGGCAGCGGCGACGATCGGGATGCCCGCCTCAGCAACCTTGTCGACCAGTGCCATCACGGCGACCGAGTCATTTGCCATGAAGGCGATCCCGTCCACGCCCTGCGACATCAGGTCGTCGAACTGGTTGGCCTGGGTTTCCACGCTCATCTTGGAATCGAGGATCACTGCCGTGTCGCCGCCCGCTTCGACCGCCGCCTTGAAGCCGTCGGCCAGAACGACGTTGTAGGGGAACGCCATGTTGTTGACGATCAGGCCATAGGTCTTGCCCTCGGCCATTGCCTGTCCAGCCACCAAAGCCGACGAGACGAGCAGCCCTGCGGCCGCCTTTTTCGTGAAGTTCATCGTTCTCTCCCTCTTGTTCGCGGTCCGTCCCTTCGGGTCCGTCCGCCCTCACTTTGCGTAGCGACATCCCGCCATGGCACTGCTACCGATGCCTATCGCCTTGCCACGGTGGCGCGCTTTGGGCTCCCCACCCGTTGGCGCATCCGTGGGCCCGAAGCCGATGCCTTGCCACGAACGTGACCTGCACCATTTTCCTGACATGCCCTCTGCCGTTTCGTATGGCACCGACAGAGAGCGGTCTTGGCAGGAAGACGCTACCACCTCGCCGTGGGCGCAGTAGCCTTACAGGGTGCAAACGACTTTCTCACTTTCCGCAAAACGGCGGGATCGGGTTTGGCTTGAGAAAAGGGGCTGCTTCGGGAAAGGATCGGACGGCGATGCCCTTGCGGGCAAGGAAGGGCCCGGCATGACCCGTTCACCAACAGCTTTCGAGCTGCGCCCCGACTGGCTTGCCTTGCTGCACGAGAAGCCCTTCGATCCGGGCCAGCGGGTGATCGACGCGCACCATCACCTCTACCACCGCCCGGGTCTGCGCTATCTGCTGGATGAGCATGTGGCCGACCTTACGTCCGGGCATGACATCCGGGCGACCGTCGCGGTACAGGCGCGGGGGATGTTGCGGGCAGAGGGGCCGCCGGAGTTGGCCTCGCTGGGCGAGACGGAGTTTCTGAACGGTCAGGCGGCGATGGCGGCCAGCGGGCTTTATGGACCCGTGCAGGTCGCGGCCGGAATCGTGGGGCAGGTCGATCTGCGGTTGGGGCCAGCGTTGCGCGGTGTGCTGGCGCAGCACATCGCTGCGGCGGGCGGGT
>JBGSVS010000540.1:0-4727 GCA_041752895.1 Tabrizicola sp. | reverse complement strand
GCACGATCGAGCGCGGCGACCTCGAAGAGGCGGTCAACGCCGCCCGCCAGATCGGCGACGACACGCTGCAACGGAACGCCGGTCAGCGCCCGATGCCGCACACCTTCACCCACGGCACCTCGGAACAACGCGCGCGCTGGTTCATGATTGGGCTGCAGTCCGGGCAGATGTCCGACTGCGACACGTTCCAGACCGAGGATCTCTAAGCCCCTCGGGCGCGCATTGACGCCGTGCGCGCCCGGGGCTAGAGGTGTCGCCGGTGGCCCGAGTGGCGGAATGGTAGACGCAGGGGATTCAAAATCCTCCGCCGCAAGGTTTGCGAGTTCGAGTCTCGCCTCGGGCACCACTTTCCAGACTGTCGATGCCTTGCGCTGATTCGGAGCGGCCCGGATTGAATTCTGGCCAGTCTTCTGATCGCGACAAATTTGTCTCGACTTGTGGAAACATTGGCCCTTCGCCCAATTTCGGGTCCGACCGCAAACAACCACTTGGCCGCTGCAACACCCGGTTGCATCAAAAATCATCGTGCAATGGGTGAATTTGAAATCGGCCCACACGTCAGGATTGAATGTGGCGCAAGTCGAGTGCCTTACGTGGCGGGGTCAGGCCAACTTTGCGGCCGATGGCGGAGGGCAAGCGTCAACCAGCCGGTTAGGAACACACGCTTTGGCTGAATCCTGCCTGCGTTGTCCTTGTTTACAAACAATTTTCCGCTTTTCAGTTGCCCCCCCGGAAAGCTATTCAGGAATGGCTCGCTTCCGGTTTGTGGAAGTGTGGGCGCCGCCAGCTGTGAAGGTTTCCCATGTCGAATGCGTTTGAACTGCCCGCCGACGAGACCCGACTTACCGACCGCGCCCCCCGCGCGACGCCTTGCTTCACGCCCGGGACGCTGATCACCACCCAGCGTGGCGAGGTTCCGGTCGAAATGATCACCGCCGGTGACCGCGTGGTCACGCGGGACAACGGGATCCAGTCCGTGCGCTGGGTCGGGCGGACGCAGATGTTCCTGCACGATTTCCAGGCCGATCCGCACCTTTTGCCGGTCTTCATCCAGCAGGGATCGCTGGGCAAGGGATTGCCGGAACGCGACATGATGGTGTCACCGAACCATCGCGTGCTTGTCACCAATTCGCGTGTATCAGTCCGCTACGCTGAACGGGAAGTGCTTGTCGCGGCCAAGCATCTTGCGGCGCAAGGGGTGCATACGGTGCAATCCAGCGGAACGACCTATATCCATTTCATGTGCGAACGGCATGAAGTTGTCCTGACCAATGGCGTCTGGACCGAGACGTTTCATCCGGATGACACCTCGCTCAAGGGAATCGGCAATGCGCAGCGGCTTGAGATCATCGAGCTTTTCCCCGAGCTCAAGACTGCGGCAGGTCGCGCAACATATGGCCAATCACGGCGCATATTGACTGGAGATGAGGCATCGGGACTCGCATTCCAAGGCGTCACGGTGTAGTGTCCGGCAAGTTTTCGGGTAAAGAGGTGTTGCAACAATAGTCGCCAAAGCATGTTGATTTGCGGGTTGGGCCACGGTGCCCGCGCAATTCAGCCTGAAGTTGGGCATAAACTAGGGCTAGGTTGCAGCGCTGAGGCAGAGGGACGAAGAGCATGGCAACGATTACCGGCGGCGGCGGCAGCGACACGCTTAGTGGCGACAACTCTGCACTGCCCGGAACGTTCAATGATGTCATCTATGGCGGCGGCGGCAGCGATATCCTGCGAGGGGTCACTGCGAACGACCTGATTTATGGTGGCACCAGTGGTGATATCCTTTACGGAGACAACAACAACGACACGCTTTACGGCGATGGCGGCAGTGACCAGCTTTACGGCGGGGTCGATGATGATCGGCTGTTCGGCGGAACGGGCACCGACAGGCTTGAGGGCGGCTCGGGTCGGGACACGCTTGCCGGGGGTGCGAGTGCGGATACACTCGTCGGCGGTGTTGGGTCGGACACGGCGGATTACAGCGCTTCGACTGGGGCCGTAAACGTCAACATCAACGATGCCGCTGCTGAAACGGGTGGCGATGCAGCCGGCGATGTGCTGACCGGGATCGAGAATCTCGTCGGGTCAGGAAGCGCCGATATTCTGACCGGCAACAACGCCGCCAACATCATCTACGGCGGTGCGGGCACCGATACGATCACTGGCAACAGTGGCAGCGACTTGATCTATGGCGGTGACGGTAACGACGTCATCAATGCTGGCCCGGATACGATTGCCGGTGGAGCAGCTTCCCCCGTCAACGAATTCTTTGACTGGACCACAGGTGCTCCGGCGGGGTCAACCATCGGTAGCACGGTGGTGCAAGATACCGGCACGATGAACGTTACGGCCAGCTATGTGGCCGGGAATCCTACCGGCACGCTCTATCAGGTTTCGACAACGACCATCTATTCGCCTGAAGGTTTCCTTGACGACAACTCCGCTGGCTACCTTGCAAGGCCAGGCGCGGGTCCGGCAACCGAGCTTTCCTTCAGCTTCGAAGCCGGAGCCGGCTCGGGGATGTCGAATGAAGTCTCGAGCGTCCAGTTCCGGATTGCGGACGTCGATACCGAGGACTTCATCGACCGGATCAGGATCTTTGCGTATGATGAGCTGGGCAATATTGTGCCCGTCAACATCACGACCACAACAGGTGAAATTTCCATCGTCGGCGATACCGCTACGGCTATCCCGGACAATGGAAACACGTTGCCAAGTCTTGAGGACGGTTCGATCCTCGTAACGATTCCAGGGCCGGTTTCGCAATTCGTAATCCAGTACGACGACGCTGGTGATGGCTTCCAGGCGATCTGGGTATCAGACGTCCACTTCACGACCATTCCGCTTACCGTGGACAACGCCGATGACGACACCGTCTTCGGCGGCCTCGGGAATGACTTCGTAGAGGCTGGCCTTGGCGCCGATCTCCTTTACGGCGAAGACGGGGATGACACGCTGCAAGGCGAAGCCGGGAACGACAACCTGTTCGGCGGCAACGGCACCGACTCGCTGCTTGGTGGCGACGGCAACGACACGATGGACGGCGGCGACAACGCCGACATCCTGTATGGTGGCGCCGGGAACGATAGCGGCGCCGGTGGTTCCGGGATCGACACCCTCTATGGCGATGCCGGGAACGACACCCTCGATGGCGGTGTCGGCAATGATTTCCTCTATGGCGGCCTGGGGACCGACAACGTCCTCGGCGGGGACGATCAGGACCTGATCAACGTCACCTACACCGCTGCCCTGAACGATGTGCTTGGCAACGAGACGGTCGACGGCGGCAGTGGCGGCACCGATAACGACACGCTGCGGGTCGACATCAGTGGCTTTAGCTGGGCGCAGATCGACATTGCCTACAGCCCCGGTAACGACGAAAACGGCGTCATAACCTTCTTTGCCGCAGACGGGACGACCGTTGTCGGCACGCTGACCTTCACCGACATCGAAAATCTGGTGATCGTCTGCTTCACCGCCGGAACCCGGATCATGACGGCCAATGGCCCCGTCCCGGTCGAGGACCTGCGCCCCGGTGAAATGGTGCTGACCCGCGATAACGGCGTGCAGCCCTTGCGCTGGGTTGGTCAGATTCACCTGTCGCATCAGTATCTTGTCGCGCGACCCGAGCTTCAGCCGGTCAGGATCGGTCCCCAGGCCCTGGGTGGTGCGGGTCCGGAACGCTCGATGCTCGTCTCGCCGCAGCACCGCGTGCTGATCGAAGGTGCGCGGGCCGAGATGTACTTTGGCGAAAGCGAGGTTCTGGTTCCGGCCAAGCACCTTCTTGGCCAGGCCGAGATCACCCGTGCCCTGCCGGCCGAGGGCGTGACCTACGTCCACATCCTGTTTGACCGGCACGAGATCGTGTCGTCCGAAGGGCTCTGGACCGAAAGCTTCCAACCGGCCGAGCGGACGCTTTCTGCGCTGGATCAGGCCGCGCGGGACGAAGTGCTTGCGCTTTTCCCCGAGCTTGCCGTGAATGCCGACGCTTTCCCGGCGGCCCGGCTGTCGCTGAAGGCGCACGAGGTCAAGGTTCTCGTCTCCGGCTGATCAGATCGGGTGGCCGAGGTAGGCTGCCCAATCCTCGGGCGTATCCAGGTCTAGCGTTGCCATTTGGCCGGGCAGGGCCACGATCCTGACCCGTTCCCTATGCGCATTGATGATCGAGCGTCCGCCCTCATCCCCGGAAACCGCGGCCAGTTCCCGCCAAAGGTCGCGCGGAAAGATCGTGGGGTGGCCCTCGTGGCCGTCCTCGTCCGCACCGCGCCAGATGTTTGCGGGGTTTGCGACGAAATGGGCCATCAGGCCAGCGAGCGCTTCGGTCGTGAAGCCGGGCATATCGGCGGGCAGGATCATGATCCCGTCATCAGGCCCCGGGTCCATCGCCTCGATCGCCGCCACTCCGCGGACCAGCGACCGCGACATGCCTAGACCGGCATCGGGAATGGCGATGCGGGCCAGGTCCAAGCCGGATAGGGCGGCCTCGCGCGCAGGGGCCAAGGCAGGCAGGGTGACTGTCACTGGCGCCCCGGTCGCAAGAGCCGTCTCGGCCACACGGCGCAGGATCGGCGTGAACTCGACCGGCTGCACCAGCTTGTCAGCCCCGTTCATCCGGGACGACGCCCCGGCGGCAAGGATCAGGATATGCACGACCGGTCGCATCGCCTCAGTCTGGCCGCGAAAGGCGACCTGTCAAGCCGGGTCAGCCGCGCATCCGCCCGCCATCGTCC
>JBGSVS010000539.1:0-2922 GCA_041752895.1 Tabrizicola sp. | reverse complement strand
AGCATCTTCGGGTAACAAACGAGTCATGGAATACCTCCGCGATGTGCATATTGACCGGCAGAACAAGAAATCCAAGCGCCAAATCGCTTGCTGGTGGCCATTGCGGCCTGGGCAAGCGATTGACAAGGCGGCAGGCTGCATTCCAGATGCGGCGCACCTGCCCGGGAGGAAAAGATGAGCATGAATGGCGCCAACAGGGATCTGCTGATCCTGCACGAAACCGACAATGTGGCGGTCACGCTGCGCCGTTTCGCCAAGGGAGAGACCGCGATTCCGGACGGTGCCAGCGCCGAGCAGGTATTGCCGTCCGGCCACAAGGTGGCGCTAGCAGAATTGGACAAGGGCGACGCGATCCGCAAGTTCGGGCAGGTCATCGGTTATGCGACGCAGGCGGTAAAGCTGGGCGAACATGTCCACGTCCACAATGCAGCGTTTGGCGCCCATGACCAGGCGTACGAGATCGGCATCGACTACCAGCCGTTCCAGCGCGACCCGGTCGATCGCCAACGCACGTTCATGGGTTACCGTCGCGCCGATGGCAGCGCCGGGACGCGCAACTACATTGCCCTGCTGGCAACCGTGAACTGCTCGGCAACCGTGGTGCGGCGGATTGCCGATGCCGTGAACCATTCCGGCATGCTCGATGAATTCCCGAATGTCGATGGCGTCATCGCGCTGGCGCACGGCACCGGTTGCGGCATGGACATTGGCGGCGAAGGCTACCAGACCCTGCAGCGGGTGCTGTGGGGCCACGCCACTCATCCCAACGTTGCCGCGTCGGTGTTCATCGGTCTCGGCTGCGAGGTCATGCAGGTCGCGCGCATGAAGCAGATGTTCGGCTCTTCCGGCCAGGAACGCTTCCACGGCATGACCATCCAGGATAGCGGCGGCACCCGCAAGACCATCGAACAGGGTATCGAGACGGTGCGGGCATTGCTGCCGCAGGCCAACGCCGTCAAGCGCGAACCGATCCCGGTCAGCGAATTGCTGGTCGGCCTGCAATGCGGCGGGTCGGACGGATACTCCGGCATCACGGCGAACCCGGCGCTGGGCCATGCGAGCGACCTTCTGGTCCGGATGGGCGGCACGACGATCCTGTCCGAGACGCCGGAGATTTACGGGGCCGAGCATCTGCTGACCCGCCGGGCCGTGGCGCCCGAGGTTGGCGAAAAGCTGATCGACCGGATCAAGTGGTGGGAAAACTACACTGCGATCAACGGCGGCGAGATGGACAACAACCCAAGCCCCGGCAACAAGCGGGGCGGGCTGACGACGATCCTGGAGAAGTCGCTGGGTGCCGTGGCAAAGGGCGGGACGGCCCCCCTGAGCGGGGTCTACAAGTTCGCCGAGCCGATCACCTCGCCCGGGTTCGTCTACATGGACAGCCCCGGCTACGATCCCTGCAGCGTCACCGGGCAGATTGCCTCGGGCGCGACGATGATCGTCTTCACCACCGGGCGGGGGTCGGTCTCGGGCTACAAGCCCAGCCCCTGCATCAAGCTGGCGACGAACAACGAGATGTATCAGCGGATGGCCGAGGACATGGACATCAATTGCGGCGACATCATCGACGGGGTTTCCATCGAAGCCAAAGGCGCCGAGATTCTGGAGAAGATCATCGCCGTCGCCTCGGGTCAGCGGACGCTGTCCGAGGAGTTGGGTTTCGGCGGGGCGGAATTCGTGCCGTGGCAGATCGGCGCAGTCATGTAAGCCGGTAGAAGGTGCGTGCCGTGTCACGGAAGACCTGGCGTTGCTCGGTCTCGCTCAGGTCCGAAATGACCTCATCCACCAACGCCACCCAGGCCGGATAGGTGATCGCCAGCGTCGAGACCGGCCAGTCGCCGCCGAACATGATGCGGGACGGTCCGAATGCTTCTAGCGCTACGTCCATGTAGGGGCGCAGCATCGCGGGCGTCCAGTCGGGACCGGCTTCGGTCGCAACACCAGACAGCTTGCAAACCACGTTCTCGCGCCGGGCCAGATCACGCATCTGGTCGGCCCAAGGCTGCATCAGATCCGCCTTGATACCGGGCTTGGCAATATGGTCCAGGACCATCGGGACGTTCGGGCAGGCGTCGGCAAGACCGATGGTGGCCAGCAGTTGCGGGTGCTTGAGGCACAGGTCGAACGACAACCCATAGTCGGCCAGCGCCCGCACCCCCGCCACGAAATCCGGCCGCAGGCAGAAGGCCGGGTCCGGCTGGTTCTGGTAGATGCGCCGGACGCCCCGGACCTTGTCGGTCGCTGCCAGTTGCTCCAGCGCGGGCCGGGCGGCGTCGCCGGTTTCCAGCGGCGCATTGCAGACCATCGCAGCGATCCGCGGCTCCTCCTTTGCCCAGGACAGGACGGCTTCAGCCTCGGCGAAGGCCTGGTCGATGGCTGCGTCGCATTCGAGAAAGACCATCGCCTCGACTTTCACTCCGGCACTTGCCGCCCGGAAGTCCGTAGGCAGGAAGGGCCGGTCCAGCGGGTCGAAAAGCCAGGGGTAGTGCAGCTGGCGCGGGTCCCACAGGTGCAGGTGGCTGTCGATGATCGGGAAGTCAGGCATCCGGGTCTCCTGCGGGGTCTGGGCGGGATGCTACACCGACGGCGGCATATGGGAACAGGTCACGGTAGGGGTCGGGCCTTGTCGCACACATCAGTTGATGTCGGGCAAAGCCATGATCTGGCAGACCCTTCGGCTTTCCACCGGTTTTCTGACACTCTGATAGCTATTGACATCACTAGGTGTATACCTTTACATCAATGATGCACTGATGGAGTCCAAGACCATGCGCCGGCTGCTGACCACGATCATCACCATGGGCCTGCTTGCAGGCGTTCCTGATCCGGCTGGGGCCGAAAGCTTCACGGTTGCCCTGACCCGGATCACGGACTGGAAGGCCGTCTACGGGACCGTCGAGGCGCGTGATCGCATCCCGG
>JBGSVS010000538.1:0-2105 GCA_041752895.1 Tabrizicola sp. | reverse complement strand
CGCATCAGTTCCAGAAAGCAGCCAAGCCCGATGGTGATCTGCCGATTGAACGGGTCGGTCGCGGGCAAAAGCTTTGCTGTGTCGACATACAGCGTCACCACCCCATCCTCGCGCAGGTCCACCAGCCAGGGCTGCCGGTTGTGCGGGTTCGGGGCCAGCAGCGCCCAGGACAAAGCCTTCCGGCGCGGCTCGGTCTCGGCTCCGGCAAGGGTCCAGGGCAGGGCCGCCGTGCGGGGGCGACGGGTGGCGATGGCCCCAAGCGAGGCAGTGGCAGCGGCGATCACGCCCCCACCGATCAGGGCAAGTGTCTTGCGGCGGGACAGGGTCATTGGATTCTCCTATTTGATACGATATTGCACTATATAGTTCCATATCGCACCAAATTCAACCCCGGATCACCATTGCGTCGGGCCGCGCAAATTGGTAACCAAAGATGACCAATCCGCGAGGTACGCCATGCCCGTCATCACCTGCATCGAGGATCTGAAGCGCCTGCACCAGAAGCGGACGCCGAAGATGTTCTGGGATTACTGCGAATCGGGCAGCTACACCGAGCAGACTTTCCGCGAGAACTCGTCGGACTTTGCCAAACTCCGCTTTCGCCAGCGCGTCGCGCGCGATCTGACGGGTCGGACGCTGGAAAGCACGATGGCGGGCGAAAAGGTGTCGATGCCGGTCGCCCTTGCCCCCGTCGGCAGTACGGGCATGCAGCACCCGGATGGCGAGATCCACGCCGCCCGCGCCGCTGCCAAGGCCGGGGTGCCTTTCACCCTATCGACCATGTCGATCTGCTCGATCGAAGATGTCGCCGCCCACAGCTCGACGCCCTTCTGGTTCCAGCTTTATGTGATGAAGGACGAAGACTTCGTCGACGCGATCATTGCCCGCGCGCAGGCCGCGAAGTGCTCGGCACTGGTGCTGACCTTGGACCTGCAGATTCTGGGCCAGCGACACAAAGACCTGAAGAACGGCCTGACCTCGCCGCCGAAGCCGACGATCCCGAACCTGATCAACATCGCCACAAAGCCCCGCTGGGCCTTGAACATGCTGAAGACCCCACGCCGCCAGTTCCGCAACATCGTCGGCCACGTCAAAGGCGTGCAAAAGCTGTCGGACCTGACCGCCTGGGCCAATGAACAGTTCGACCCGATGCTCGACTGGGGCAAGGTCGCCCGCATCCGCGACCAGTGGAAGGGCAAGTTCATCCTCAAGGGCGTGCTGGATGCCGAGGACGCAAAGATGGCCGCCGACGCCGGGGCCGATGCGGTGATCGTGTCGAACCACGGCGGGCGGCAGTTGGACGGGGCACTGTCCTCGATCCGCGTGCTGCCGCAGATCGTCCGCGCCGTCGGCGACCGGACCGAGGTCTGGATGGACGGCGGCATAAGGTCGGGTCAGGATGTGCTGAAGGCGCTGTCGCTGGGGGCCAAGGGCACGATGATCGGGCGGGCCTACATCCACGGCCTGGGTGCCATGGGCGAGGCGGGCGTGACCAAGGCGCTTGAGGTGATCGCCAAGGAAATGGACATCACCATGGCGCTCTGCGGCGAAAAGGACGTCAAGGCGATGGGCCGTCACAACCTGCTGGTGCCCGAGGATTTCGAGGGTCGCTGGGCCTGAAGACCCGCTCGTCGTTCGACGTCGTCGCTCCTTGCTGATCCTCTGCGACGAGAAGCCGAAGGCGCACGAGGAGCCGCGGCTTGCTACTTGATCAAATTACGGCATAAACGCAGCGACGTCCCTGGGGCCTGCCATGTCCGCTGAAACAATCGCCGGAATTTCCACCGACCGCCTGGCCGCTTTCGCCAAGCGTGAGGCCGCGAGCTACGCCAAGGCCCGCCCCAAGGCCCTGAAATCCCTCAGCGACGGTGCAGGCCACTTCCTCGGCGGTGTGCCGATGCACTGGATGGCCGATTGGCCGATGCCGCACCTGCCGCTGGTCGCCAAGGCGCAAGGCGCGCGGATCGAGGATATCGACGGGATCAAGCTTGACGACTTCTGCCTGGGCGATACCGGGTCAATGTTCGGCCACTCCCCCGCCCCGGTCGCGAAAGCCATCCGCGCGCAGGCTCGCCGGGGCCTGACCTACATGCTGCCGACCGAGA
>JBGSVS010000537.1:0-4025 GCA_041752895.1 Tabrizicola sp. | reverse complement strand
GCCCGCGAAGGCGTGGCCCTGGCCGCCGAACGCATCTCCGAGGAAGACGACCAGACCCCGGACGAACTCCTGACCAGCTTGCGGACCGACCCCGACAAGATGCCGGATGCGGAGACGCTGGACCACGACGTCAGCCGCCTGAAGCGTCAGCGTGAGGCGCTGGGGGCCGTAAACCTCCGCGCCGAGGAAGACGCCAAGACGGTCGAGGCCGAATACGACGCGCTGGCGACCGAGAAGTCCGACCTTGAGGAAGCCGTCAAGAAACTCCGCGCCGGGATCGCGGGCCTGAACAAGGAGGGCCGTGAGCGCCTGCTGACCGCCTTCGAACAGGTCAACGCCAACTTCTCCACCCTCTTTACCCACCTTTTCGGCGGCGGCGAGGCGCGCCTTGTCCTTGTCGAATCCGACGACCCGCTAGAGGCAGGCCTGGAGATCCTCTGCCAGCCGCCCGGCAAGAAGCTGGCGACCCTCAGCCTCCTCTCCGGCGGCGAACAGACCCTGACTGCCTTGGCGCTGATCTTCGGCGTCTTCCTCGCCAACCCCGCCCCGATCTGCGTGCTGGATGAGGTCGACGCCCCCCTCGACGACGCCAACGTCACCCGCTTCTGCGACCTCCTTGATGAGATGACCCGCCGCACCGACACGCGCTTCCTCATCATTACCCACCACGCCGTAACGATGGCCCGGATGGACCGCCTGTTTGGCGTGACGATGCAAGAGCAGGGAGTGTCGCAGTTGGTCTCGGTGGACCTGAAGAAGGCCGAGGCGCTGGTCGCCTGAGCGCGCCCGCATGGTTAACCGGTTAGCAACCAGAATCAGTCAGAACGGTACGTGAACAAAACGTAGCCGGGACCTGAACATGCAAATGCTCCTCTCCACCACCACGATCCTCGTCCTCTTCGCCTGGGCCCAGGAACAAGTGTCGAACATTCCTCCGACCTGGTCGCCCTTCGCCGCGGTTGAAGCTTCCATCAATCCCTGACCCCACGATCCCACGCCGTGGCGAAAACCGCGGCGGGGATGGCGAAAACCGATGGCTTCCTGCGTCGGATCGGGCCTAGAACAGGCCCTGAAGCAGGAGAACCACCGTGCGCTATTCCGGATTTCAGGTCATCGCCGAAGCACTTACCGGCCACAAAGGCTGGAAACCCGTCTGGCGCGACCCGACTCCCCAAGCCGAATACGACTACATCATCATCGGCGGTGGCGGCCACGGGCTGGCGACGGCCTACTACCTTGCCAAGGAATTCGGCCAGGCCCGCATCGCGGTCTTGGAAAAGGGCTACCTTGGCGGTGGCAACGTCGGTCGGAACACCACGATCATCCGGTCGAACTACCTGCTGGACGGCAACGAGCCGTTCTATGAATTCTCGCTCAGGCTCTGGGAGGGGCTGGAGCAGGACTTCAACTACAACGCTATGGTCAGCCAGCGCGGGATCATCAACCTGATCCACACGGACGCCCAAAGGGATGCCGCCACCCGGCGCGGCAATGCGATGATGATGCACGGCGCCGACGCGCGGCTTCTTAGCCGCGACGAGGTCCGCCAGATGTATCCCTGGCTGAACTTCGACAACGCCCGCTTCCCGATCAAGGGCGCGCTGATGCAACCACGCGGCGGCACGGTGCGGCATGACGCGGTTGCCTGGGGCTATGCGCGGGGTGCCGACCAGCGCGGCGTGGACCTGATCCAGAACTGCGAAGTCACCGGCATGCGGATCGAGAATGGCCGCATCCGTGGGGTAGAAACCACCCGAGGCTTCATCGGCGCAAAGAAGGTCGGCGTGGCGGTGGCGGGGTCGTCCTCCAAGGTCATGGCCCATGCCGGGATGCGCCTGCCGATCGAAAGCCACGTCCTGCAAGCCTTCGTCTCCGAGGGTCTGAAACCCCTGATCGACGGCGTGATGACCTTCGGTGCCGGGCACTTCTACGTCAGCCAGTCCGACAAGGGCGGCCTCGTCTTCGGCGGCGACATTGACGGCTACAACTCCTACGCCCAACGCGGCAACTTGGCCGTCATCGAGGACGTGGCCGAGGGCGGCATGGCCCTGATGCCCGCCATCGGGCGCGTGCGCCTGCTGCGCAGCTGGGGCGGGATCATGGACATGTCGATGGACGGCTCGCCGATCATCGACAAGACCCATGTCGAGGGCCTCTATTTCAACGGCGGCTGGTGCTACGGCGGGTTCAAGGCGACCCCGGCCTCGGGCTGGGCTTTCGCGCATCTGTTGGCGAAGGACGAACCCCACAAGACCGCCACGGCCTACCGTTTCGACCGGTTCCTCAAGGGGCTGATGATCGACGAAAAGGGCCAGGGTGCCCAGCCGAACCTGCATTGACGGAATAAGCGAATGATCATTCACCATCCGATCCTCGGCCCTCGCGACGCGCAGGAGTTCGTCTATCTCGGCGACGCCAACCTGATCGACCGCCCCGACGGCATGACCGCCGGGGTCGAAGCGTTCCACGACTACCTTTACAACCGCACCAACCCCGCCGGGGAACACCAGGAACTCTGGTATCACGAACAGGGCGACCGCTCCTGGCTGGTCGTGACCCGCAACACCGTTACGCATGAGATCACCAAGGTCGAACTCGCCCGCGATGTGGCCCGCAGTAGGGGGCGCAGCAAATGATCCAGTCGCACCGCATCGACGGCGGCCAGATCGACCGCACCAAGACGCTCCGCTTTACCTTCGACGGCATCCCGTACCAGGGTCATCCCGGCGACACGCTGGCCTCGGCGCTGCTGGCCAACGGCATTCGCCTGATGGGCCGCAGCTTCAAATACCATCGTCCAAGGGGTCCGATCTCCTCCGGCTCCGAAGAGCCGAACGCGCTTGTCGAACTTCGCACCGGTGGGCGACAAGAACCGAACACCCGCGCCACGGTGGCCGAGCTTTACGAGGGTCTGGCGGCCAACAGCCAGAACCGCTGGCCCAGCCTTCGCTTTGACGCGATGGGGATCAACGACAAGCTCTCCACCTTCTTCGCGGCGGGGTTCTACTACAAGACCTTCATGTGGCCCAAGTCCTTCTGGGAAAAGCTTTATGAGCCGATCATCCGCCGCGCTGCGGGCCTTGGGTCCGTCACGCGCGAGGAAGACCCGGACGATTACGACAAGGGCTTCCTCCACTGTGACCTCCTCATCATCGGGGCCGGTCCCACCGGCCTGATGGCCGCCCTGACCGCCGGTCGCTCAGGCAAGCGAGTAATCCTGGCCGACGAGGATTTCCGCATGGGCGGCCGCCTGAACGCCGAGACTTTCGCCATCGGCGACGCCTCGGGCGCAGACTGGGCCGCAGCGACCGTTGCCGAACTCGCCTCCATGCCCAACGTCCGCCTGATGACCCGCACCACGGTGGTCGGTGCCTTCGACCACGGCATCTATTCAGCGGTCGAACGGGTCTCCGACCACCTCCCCACCCCCTCCATTGGCAAGCCCCGCCAGATCCTCTGGCGCATCTATTCGGCCAAAGCGATCCTGGCGGGCGGTGCCACGGAGCGCCCCATCGCATTCGAGAACAACGACCGTCCCGGTATCATGCTGGCGGGGGCCTTGCGCGCCTATGCCAACCGCTGGGGAGTCAAGGTCGGCGAACGCGCAGCGGTCTTCACCAACAACGACGACGGTCTGCGCGCTGCCTTGGATCTCCAGGCCAAGGGCGTCGATGTGGTCGCCGTGATCGACAGCCGTGAGGGGGGCGATCTCCTCCCCGGCATCCGTCATCTGCGGGGATCCGAGGTGATCGAGACCTCCGGCGGGCTCGGTCTCAAGTCCATCACCATCCGTCAGGCGAACGGTCGTTCGGAAACTATCGCCGTGGATGCCCTTGGTGTGTCTGGCGGTTGGAACCCGAATGTGAACATCCACTCACATCACCGGTCCCGCCCGGTCTACGATGCATCGATTGCGGCCTTTGTCCCGGGCCAAGATGGCCCCCCCGGCCTTCTGGTCGCTGGCGCTGCCGCCGGACAGATGTCCACCCATGCCGCCCTTCGCACCGGCCGCGACGCCGCCCTCG
>JBGSVS010000536.1:0-4930 GCA_041752895.1 Tabrizicola sp. | reverse complement strand
CGCAAAGGCCGCGTCATCGGCGATCACGCCCCCCGCCAGCACCAGCGACGCATGGCAGCCCTCAAGGCTGTCGATCACCGCGATGTCTGCCCGCTTGCCCGGCGCGATCAGCCCGCGGTCTTTCAGCCCGAAAGCCTCGGCCGCCGACAGCGACGCGGCCCGGTAGACCGCAAGCGGGGTGGCCCCCAGTTTGATGGCCGTCCGGATCATGTAGTCGAGATGCCCATGCTCGCCGATATCAAGCGGGTTCCGGTCGTCCGTGCAGAGGCAAAGGTAGGGTGAGAACCGTTCGGTCAGCAGCCCCGCCAGCGCGTGCAGGTCCTTCGACACCGACCCCTCGCGGATCAGGACCCGCATCCCCTTGCGCAGCTTTTCCAGCCCTTCCTCGTAGGTGGTCGCCTCATGTTCCGTCCGGATACCCGCACTGATATAGCCGTTCAGATCATTTCCCCGCAGCAGGGGCGCATGCCCGTCGATGTGGCGGCCCTGGAAGGCCTCCAGCTTCTCCATGCAGCCGGTGTCCTTCATCAGGACGCCGGGGTAGTTCATGAATTCGGCGAGCCCGATGACCTTGGGGTGGTCCATGGAAGGCACCAGGTCCGAGGCAGCAAGCCGCGCGCCTGTCGTCTCCATATGGCTGGAGGGCACGCAAGACGAAAGCTGCACCCGCAGGTCCATCACCAGTTGAGACGCGGACTCAAGGAAGAAACGGATCCCCTTGATGCCGCAGACATTCGCAATTTCGTGCGGGTCGCAGATTGCCGTCGTCACGCCGCGCGGGGTGACGCAGCGGTCAAACTCGTGCGGGGTGACAAGCGAGCTTTCGACATGCAAATGGGTGTCGATGAAGCCAGGCACCATCACGCGGCCCGAGACGTCGATCTCTTGCCGTCCGGAATAACTCCCGAACACTCCCACGATGGTATCGCCGCAGATCGCGACGTCGGTTTCCACCAGATCGCCGGTGATAAGGTCGAAGACCCGCCCACCCTTCAGCACCAGATCGGCGGGCACGATCCCGCGGCCCTGATCAATTCTGTCCGCTAGCGGTGCTTTGGGCATGGTCTTCTCCTTTGCGATAAGGGAACCTGAAACAGCCTCCGGCGTCCAGCCATACCGACCCCTTGGAACCATTCGATGCAGTCTTCCGAGCCACGCCCGAAACGGCCCCTTCGCGGGATCGCCTTCAAACTGAGCTCGGTCCTGGTGTTCATCTGCATGGCATCGCTGATCAAGGCGACCTCGGCGCATGTGCCGGCCGGGCAGGCGGTGTTCTTCCGGTCGGCCTTTGCGATCCCGGTGATCATGGTCTGGCTGGCCTGGCGGCGCGAATTGTCGACCGGCCTGCGGACAACGAACCCGTTGGGCCATCTTTGGCGCGGAGTGGTCGGGACCACGTCGATGGGTCTTGGCTTTGCCGGGCTGGGCTATCTGCCGCTGCCCGAAGTGACCGCCATCGGCTATGCAGCCCCCCTTTTGACGGTGATCTTCGCCGCGATGTTCCTGGGCGAGGATGTGCGGCTGTTCCGCATTTCCTGCGTGGCGCTGGGGATGGTGGGCGTGCTGATCGTCCTTTTGCCACGTCTGTCGATCGGGCCCGACACGGCCAGCGTGACCGAGGCGTTCGGCGCGATGCTGGTCCTTGGCAGCGCGGTCTTTGCGGCGCTGGCCCAGGTTTTCGTGCGAAAGCTGGTGAATACGGAAGGCACGGCGGCGATCGTCTTCTATTTCTCGCTGACTGCGACGACGATGTCGCTGGTGACGCTGCCGTTTGGCTGGGTCTGGCCCACGCCGCTGGAGGCGACACTTCTGGTGCTGGCGGGGCTGTTGGGCGGGGTCGGGCAGATTCTTCTGACGTCAAGCTACCGCGAGGCCGATGCATCGCTGGTGGCGCCCTTCGACTATGCCTCGATGATCTTTGCGCTGGCCATCGGCTACTTCGTCTTTTCCGAAGCGCCGACCTGGACCATGCTGGGCGGGGCCGCGCTGATCGTGACGGCCGGCATCCTGATCATCTGGCGTGAGCACAAGCTGGGCCTCGAACGCGCCCGTCAGCGCAAGGCAATGACACCGCAGGGCTAAGGTCTCTGTTCCCGACGCTTGCAGCTTTTGTCACATTTGCCCGTGCATTCCCGGGGCAGGGGGCTTAGGGTTGGCAACGTCATCAGGGGCGGCAGGGGGATGCGGTCATGGCCAAGGGCATGAACAAGCGCAAGGAAGTGAAGAAGCCGAAGAAAGAGGCCGCGAAGGCCCCGGTTGCGGTTTCCTCGACCAACGCAAAGGTCACGATCTCGTCGGGCAAGCCGAAGGACTAACCTGGCTTGTGGGCGGCAGCCAGCACAATAAGCCCGCCCGCAATCGCCCAGTTCTTGATGAAGATCGACATCTGCCAGCCGTCCTGCGGCTGAAAGTGGAACAGGCTGGTAAACCCGCAATAACCCGCCGCGACCAGCGAGGCGACGTAAACCGTGCGGGGCACCAGCAGGCCGATGGCCAGACCCGCGTTCAGCGCCAGCGCAGGCCAGACCAGCCAGACAGGAAGGCCGAACCCGGTAAGCAAGCCCTGCGCCGCCTCGGGCGCCATGGCCTTCTGCACCGCCCCCGCGACGAAAAGGGCGGCAATGAGAATACGTCCGAGAAGGTCCATCTTCGCCTCCGTTTGGGAAAGCTACGCAAGCGGTGGCGCGAAAGTTTCGGAGGTTTGCGTGCGGCCTTTGGACGGCTGGTCAGAAGACCTCTTTCACCGCCTCCATCGCCACATAGGTCGAAGTCGAGGCGACATGCGGCAGCGCTGAGATCACCTCGCCCAGCACGCGGCGGTAGCTTTGGATGTCGGCGGTGCGGACCTTCAAAAGGTAGTCGAAGCTTGATGCCATCATGTGGCATTGTTCAACCTCGGGCACGGTCAGCACGGCCTTGTTGAACGCGGTCAGGGCGGCCTCGCGCGTGTCGGACAGCCGGACCTCGACGAAGGCCACATGGGCCTGGCTCATCCGGATTGGGTCAAGGATTGCGCGGTAGCCGGTGATGATCCCGGCTTCCTCCAGCCGCTTCATTCGCGCCTGGGTCGGCGATTTCGACAGGCCGATGCGGCGGGCAAGCTCCACGGCGGCGATCCGGCCCTCGGTCTGCAACACGCGCAGGATAGCCAGGTCGAAACGGTCCAGATCGGCGCGGTCGTTTGGCATGGGCATTTCCCAGATTTTCCCGTCAGCCGCCTGCATACAGCATGATCTTCGGGAAAACAGCCTGCGAAATTCGCGTTATGCTGGGCGGAAAGAAAGGTGCCTGTCATGAAATCCGAAACCGCCCCCGCCGCCTGGTCCGTCATCACGATGGGTGCGCTGACCGATGAGACCGCGCTGGTGCAGCGTCTGGTGGCCGAGGCGGCTTTGGATGCGCCCGCGCGGGCGGCCATTGTGGCGCAGGGGGCCGACCTTGTCCGCCGCATCCGGGCCAGTGCCAAGCCGGGGCTGATGGAGGTCTTCCTGGCCGAATACGGGCTGTCGACCGACGAAGGCGTAGCACTCATGTGCCTGGCAGAGGCGCTCTTGCGGGTGCCGGATGCCGAGACGATGGATGCGCTGATCGAGGACAAGATCGCTCCCAGCGACTGGGGGCGGCATTTGGGGAAATCGGCCTCGTCGCTGGTGAACGCCTCGACTTGGGCGCTGATGCTGACCGGCAAGGTGCTGGACGACCGCGAGGGCGGGATAGCGGGGGCTTTGCGCGGTGCGGTGCGGCGGCTGGGCGAGCCGGTGATCCGCACGGCGGTCAGCCGCGCGATGAAGGAGATGGGGCGCAACTTCGTGCTGGGGGAAACCATCGACAAGGCGATGGACCGGGCCGAAGAGCTGGAAGTCAAGGGCTACACTTACAGCTACGACATGCTGGGCGAGGCCGCGCGGACCGAGGCCGATGCGCGGCGCTATCACCTGTCCTATTCCCGCGCGATCACCGCGATTGCGCGGGCGGCCAAGGGCAACGACATCCGGACCAACCCGGGGATTTCGGTCAAGCTGTCGGCCCTGCATCCGCGCTATGAGGTGGCAAAGCGCGACCGGGTGATGGAGGAGCTGGTTCCCCGCGTTCGCGCGCTGGCGAGTTTGGCGAAGGCTGCGGGCCTTGGTTTCAACATCGACGCCGAGGAGGCCGACCGGCTGGCCCTGTCGCTGGAGGTGATCGAGGCCACGTTGTCGGACCCTGCGCTGAAAGGATGGGAGGGGTTCGGCGTCGTGGTGCAGGCCTATGGCCGCAGGGCCGGGGTGGTGATCGACTGGCTGCATGCCTTGGCGGTGCGGTTGGACCGCAAGATCATGGTGCGGCTCGTCAAGGGTGCCTATTGGGACGCCGAGGTGAAGCGGGCGCAGGTCATGGGGCTGGAAAGCTTTCCGGTCTTCACCCGCAAGCAGTCGACGGACGCAAGCTACATCGCCAATGCGCGGAAGCTTCTGTCGCTGACCGACCGGATCTATCCACAATTCGCCACCCACAACGCCCACACAGTTGCCGCGATCCTGCATATCGCCAAGGCGCAGGGCCTGACAGCGATGGACTACGAATTCCAGCGCCTGCACGGGATGGGCGAGCGGCTGCATGACATCGTGCTGACCGACAACGCCACCCGCTGCCGGATCTATGCGCCAGTCGGGGCGCACCGTGACTTGCTGGCCTACCTGGTCCGGCGGCTCTTGGAAAACGGCGCGAACTCCAGCTTCGTCAACCAGATCGTCGATAAGGATGTGGCCCCCGAAACCGTCGCCGCCTGCCCGCTGACGCTGGTCGAGGCGCTGGCCACGATCCCGAGCCAAGCGTTGAAGACCGGGCCGGACCTGTTCGGGGCGCGGAAGAACTCCAAGGGCTGGGACCTGACAGACGCGGCTGACCTTGCGGCGGTTGAGACTGCCCGCGCGCCCTTTGCCGAGGCCAG
>JBGSVS010000535.1:0-2855 GCA_041752895.1 Tabrizicola sp. | reverse complement strand
CCGAGGCGCTGAAGGGCAGCTTTCAGCTGGCGGATCGTGCGCTGCCGGGTGCGGAAGGCTTGCCGCCGGGTGCCACTGCGCGGGGCTTTGCGATTGCGGACGCGGACGTCCCGGAGATGCGCGCGCTGCAGGCCAGGATTGCCGACTGGAAGCGCGAGGGGGCTGCGAAGGGGTCGCTTGGGATCGGGATCGGTGGCTGCGCTGTGGGCGACGGGCCCGCGCCGGATGCGGTCGGGTCGGTGCTGATCCGGCTGTCGGAGGACGCTCCCTACCTGCCGTTGATCCGGGACGGCAGTCTGGCCGACCTGCTGGGGCCAAAGACGCTGGCGGCGATCAAGCCTTGCCAAGGCGCGGAATAAGGCGTACCCGCCCGCCTTCGGTTGAGATTGGCCCGCCCCGGTGCTAGGCTTGACCATGGCCCGGCGCGGGGGCCCGCCCATCCTGGCACCTTTGTCCGCGCTTCGTTGGAGGACCCGGTCCTGTCGCATTCTGATCCTGCCACCGGCCTGCCGGTCGGTCCGCGCCCGAACTCTGCTGAGTCCAGCGCCGCTGAACACGCTTCTGCCGAGGTCCTGGCCCTGGTCCTGAAGTCGGTCGACGACGACAAAGCCGAGGACATCGTCCAGATCGACCTGCGCGGGCGGTCGGACGTGGCGGATTACATGGTGATCTGTTCAGGCCGGTCATCGCGGCAGGTTGCGTCGATTTCGGAAAAGCTTGCCGACCGGCTGAAGCAGGAGATGCGGATTTCCGTCCGCATGGAAGGCAAGGAAACCGGCGACTGGGTGCTGATCGACGCGGGCGATGTCATCGTCCACGTCTTTCGCCCCGAAGTGCGCGAGTTCTACCAGCTGGAAAAGATGTGGCTTCCGGTGGGGTCAACCCTCGCAGCCACTCGCACTGCCGGGGCCTGATGCGCCTGCACCTTTGCGCCGTGGGCCGTCTGCGGGCGGGGCCGGAGCGTAATCTGGTGGACGATTACCTGTTAAGGCTTGATCGGACCGGGCGGCCGCTGGGGGTCGGTCCGGTGACCGAACATGGTGTCGAGGACAAGAAGGGCGGCGGCATGGCGGCCGAGGGCGTGCTGTTGGCCCGGGTGATCCCCGAGGGCGCGGCTTTGTGCGTGCTGGATGAGCGCGGCAAGCTGCTGTCCAGTCCGGAGTTCGCGCAAGCTTTGGCCCAGTGGCGCGATTCAGGTCGGCAGGACGCGGCTTTTGTCATTGGCGGGGCCGACGGGATTGATCCGGCCTTGCGCGGGCGGGCGGATCTGGCGATCAGCTTTGGCCGGATGGTCTGGCCGCACATGCTGGTGCGGGTGATGCTGGCCGAACAGCTGTACCGGGCGGCGACGATCCTGGCAGGGTCGCCCTACCACCGGGTCTAGAGAAGCGCGCGTTCCGCTGCCGCCCCCAGCCGCAACAGCCGCGCCTCTTGCCCGGGCGGGCACATCAGGCTGATCCCGCACGAGGGTTGCGAGGTGGGCAGCGTCAGCGCGCAGACACCCATCAGGTTGCCGATCCGGGTGTTGCGCAGCGAGAGCAGGTTTTCAGTCACATAGTAGCCGTCGTCAGTCATCAGCCGGTTCGCATCAGGCGGCAGGATCGGCGAGGTCGGCAGGATCACCGCGTCGAAACCCGCCACTCGATCGCCCCAGCTTGCCCGCAAAGCGTCCAACCGGCGCCAGCCAGCGACGTAATCGACGGCAGAGAAATTGGCGCCGGAGCGGAAGCGTTCCAGGATGCGCGCAAACATCTTTTGCGGCGCAGCCTCGATCGTTTCGCGCCAGATGCCATAGGCTTCCGAGGTGAAGAGAAGCGCGGCAAGGCCCAGCGCCTCGGCCACTTCGGGGGCCTTGAGGCGGGTCACCTGCGCCCCTGCCCGTTCCAGCCGCGCGACGGCATCGTCGAAGCCCTTGCCCGGACGGTCGCGGATATCGTCCAGCGCCACCGTTTCCAGGATCGCAAGCCGCAGGCCTGACAGCGTGGCCCCGCCAAGGTCGGCGACCGGCCCCCCGGCCATCGCGGCAAAGAGGTGGGCGCAATCCTCGACCGAATGGGCCAGGGGGCCAATGGTGTCAAAGCGGTCGCAGAGCGGCACCGCCCCGCGCATTGGCAGGGACCCGACCGAGGTCTTGAAGCCCACGAGATCGTTCCACGCCGCCGGTATCCGCACTGACCCACCGGTATCCGACCCGATGGCCGCCGGGGCAAAGCCGAAGGCCACCGACGCTGCCGCGCCCGAGGATGACCCCCCTGGCACCGCCTTGTCGTCGTTCAGGTTCGGCGGGGTGGCTGTGACCGTGTTCAACCCGAGGCCCGAGAACGCCAGTTCCGACATGTGCGTCTTGCCCAGGCAGACAAGTCCCAGCAGCGTCGCGGTTTCAAGGACTGCGGCATCGCGGGCGGGCGTCCGGCCTTTCAGCAGCGCCGAGCCTGCCTCGGTCGCGGTGCCTGCCGTATCGAACAGGTCCTTCCAGCTGATCGGCACGCCGTCGAGAAGCCCCTTGCGCAGACCTGCCTTGGCACGGGCGGCGGCGGCCATCGCCTCGCCCCGTGCCCTTGCCGCCGTCGCGCGGGCATAGATGCGGGGGGACAGGGGATGGGTCTCGATCTTGTCCAGGAAGAACTCGGCCAGTTCGACCGGATGGATGCTGCCGTCACCGATCCCGCGCCCCAGTTCGGCGGCCGTCATGTTGGTCCAGGTTGCGGTCATCTTGTCCCCCGTTTGCGGCAGGGTAGCGGCTTGGAGACGCATGGACAATCGGGCGGCAGGGGTTATCTAGGGGCCATGACCTGGGACACCGACATCCTGATCGCGGGCGGGGGGCTGAACGGCCCGGCGCTGGCGCTTGCTTT
>JBGSVS010000534.1:0-10265 GCA_041752895.1 Tabrizicola sp. | reverse complement strand
TGGTGGCGGCCCTGCTGGCGGGCGTGGTCTATGCGGGCGGCCGCCGGGGACACATCCTGGCGCTGATCGACGCGGTGGATGGCGCGGAAGGCGCGCTGGCCCGCGCAATGAACGAGGCGCTGGTATTTTCCGGGATCGAGGCGGGAGAACTGGACGTAGTCTTCCTGCGCGCCGAGGATGCGGTAGCAACGGCCATGGCGAAGAAGGCCCTGCGCTTTGACCTGCCCGCGCCCGAGGTGCCGGGTCTGGCACCGGCAGCACCCGGCATGGACCCCGCGCGCCCGCCGAAGCTGCGGTGATCAAATGGAGTGCCTTCGGCACAAGCCTTTTATCTCGCCTCTGGCCGTTCCGGCCAACCGGCTCGGACGGCGCGCCGCACGGGAGTATTTGGGAATGGGCATGTCAAAGGCATGGGGTAAAATGATACCGTTCTTCTAGGATGCGGTTTTCATTGTGATAAATCTTGTCTCTGGTGCTTGACGCTGCATTGCCCTTCAGCGATAAGCCCGCATCCGAGATTTCCGGGGGCAGTCACGCCCCTTTTTCGTTGGGAACGCCATGAAAACCTTCACCGCTACTCCGGCGGACATCGAGAAGAAGTGGATCCTGATCGACGCCGAGGGCGTTGTTCTGGGTCGCCTCGCCACGATCGTCGCCAACATCCTGCGCGGCAAGAACAAGCCGACCTTCACCCCCCACATGGACATGGGTGACAACGTCATCGTCATCAACGCCGACAAGATCCAGATGACCGGCAAAAAGCGCGACGACAAGGTCTACTACTGGCACACCGGCCACCCTGGCGGCATCAAGCAACGCACCGCGCGGCAGGTCCTCGAAGGCAAGCACCCCGAGCGTGTGGTCGAAAAGGCCGTCGAGCGCATGATCACCCGCAACCGCCTGGGCCGTCAGCAGATGACCAACCTCCGCGTCTACGCCGGGGCCGCCCATCCGCATGAAGCACAGCAGCCCACCGTTCTGGACGTCAAGGTCCTGAACCCGAAGAACACCCGGAGCGCGTGATCATGACCGAAATCAAATCTCTCGATGACCTGAAGTCGGCTGTCGGTTCCGCTCCCGCCGCGGTGGAAGCCCCGGTGCGCGTGCAAGTTCGTGACAAGCTGGGCCGCTCCTATGCGACCGGCAAGCGCAAGGACGCGGTCGCCCGCGTCTGGGTCAAGCCGGGTTCCGGCAAGGTCGTGGTCAACGGCAAGGAAATGGCGGTCTACTTCGCCCGTCCCGTGCTGCAGATGATCCTGAAGCAGCCCTTCACTGTGGCCAACGTGGAAGGTCAGTTCGACGTCTACGCGACCGTCGCTGGCGGCGGGCTTTCGGGCCAGGCTGGCGCGGTGAAGCATGGCATCTCGAAAGCGCTGCAGCTTTATGAGCCCGCACTGCGCGGTGCCCTGAAGGCCGCCGGCTTCCTGACCCGCGACAGCCGCGTCGTGGAACGGAAAAAGTACGGCAAGCCGAAGGCCCGCCGCTCGTTCCAGTTCTCCAAGCGCTAATCGCCATCGTAGGGTGCGCTACAGCGCACCTTGCCTGGAAGGCCCGCCCCACCGGCGGGCCTTTTGCTTTGGTCCCGATGCAACAGTCCGGCCCATCCCTTTGCCCCCTCTTGCTTTGCCCTCGTCGCCCCGCCAGTCTCGCCGCAGGCAAGAGCGGGGACGACATGGACGGCGAAGATGACCAGGCGGGCGCGGCGGAGGTCTCCCCCGATGGGATCACCCGTTACAATGTCGGGAATTCCAGGGTTCAGATCGGCCGCTACACCTATGGCACCAAGAAGGTTGCCATCCTGCAATGGCGCGAAGGGGCCAATCTGACAATCGGGTCCTTCTGTTCGGTTTCGGGCCGGATGACCGTCTACCTAGGCGGCAATCACCGCGTCGACTGGGGCACGACCTATCCCTTCGGCCATGTCTTTGTCGGTGCTTTCGGGGGCCGAGACATCACCGGGCACCCGCATACCAACGGCGACGTGACCATCGGCAACGATGTCTGGATCGGCATGAACGTCACCGTCATGTCCGGCGTGACGATCGGCGACGGGGCGGTCATTGCAGCCAACTCGACGGTCGGAAAATCCGTTGGCCCCTATGAGATCTGGGGCGGCAACCCGGCCCGGCTTATCAAGCCGCGGTTCCCGGAGGGCATCGCCCGGCGGCTTCATGCCTTGCGGTGGTGGGACTGTTCGGTAGGGACGATCCGCGAGTTGGCTCCGCTTTTGTCGGTGCCACCGGACGACCATATCCTTGCCCGTCTGGAAGAGATCGTCTCCCGCGACCGGGCACAAAAAAACGGGCCGGTCTGACCCGGCCCGAGTTCAGGGGTAAGAGCGCAAGATACGCTCAGGGAACTGGCGCCTAGGGCTGCCAGAAGGGTTTCGCGCATTCACGGCGGGCTTCCTGGGCGTCGATGCCGATGTCGCGCAACAGATGCGCGTCCAGACGGGCAAGGCGCTGACGGTCACGGCGGCGCGAAAGGGCGGCGTTCAATACAGTCAGGCTACGGGCGAGAAGGCCCTGGCGGGCGGGCAGCGGAAGGGTCTGGATGCGGGTCTGGGGCATTTGTGCCTCTGCTGATTTGTATTGATACAATATGCTTGATTTGGTAGGAACAATGTAGCCCTTCCCACAAATGAGTCGCCAGAGGTTTATTGTGACTGATACAAGTTGGTCTCCGGATCTGACTCAATTCCCTGGTCCGAAGTATCTCGCCCTGTCGCGCGCGCTGCGGGATGCGATCCGGTCCGGCGATCTTCCGGCCAATTCGCAGCTGCCGACGGTGCGCGATCTGGCCTGGCGGCTCCATTTGACGCCCGGAACCGTGGCCCGCGCCTATCAGCTGGCAACGCAAGAGGGGCTGCTTGCCGCCACGGTCGGGCGGGGAACCTTTGTCGCGGCACAATCGCCACGCCTTGGGCCCACCCAGCCATTGTATACCGAACGGATCACCGGCGGCGCGACGGGGCTGGTCGATCTCCGCCCGCCGCAGTTGCCCGAGGTCGGCCAGGCCGAAGCCTTCCGCACAGCACTTCGCGGCATGGCAGCAACGATAGGGCAGGGTTGGCTTGACTACACCAGCCAGCTGGGCGAGGCGGCCCTGCGCGCCGAGATCGTCACCTGGATGGGCGACCGCATCCTTGGCCCCATCGGACCCGAGGATGTGGCGCTGACCCATGGCGGGCAGAACGCGATCTCGCTGATTTTCGACTGCTGCCTGCGCGGCGAACGCCCCATGGTCCTGATCGAGGAGCTGGCCTACCCGGGCTTCCGCTATGCCGCCCGCGCTGCCCGCGCCGAGGTGGTCCCGGTCGAGATCGACGAACACGGCATCGTCCCCGCTGCCTTGGAGGCCGCCTGCCGCCGCCACGGCGCCCAGGTCCTGTGCCTGACGACCGAAGCGCAGAACCCCACCACCGGCCGGATGCCGGTGAAACGCCGGCAAGAGATCGCCGAAATCGCCCGCGCCTACGACCTGCAGATCCTGGAAGACGACTGCTATTCCGTGGCCGTCTCCGACATCCCGTCCTTGCGTGCGCTGGCCCCCGAACGGGTCTGGCTTGTGGGCTCGGTCTCCAAGACCATCTCCGCCGCGCTTCGCTTTGGCTATGTGATCTGCCCGGCCGGCATGGGCGAGGCCGGTCGCCTGACCGCGCAGCACGGGTTCTTTGCCCTGTCGCGCCCCGTCGCCGACCTGATGCTGCACCTCTTCCGCACGGGCGACGCCGCCCGGATCCGCGAGGCGGTGCAGGCCGAATTTGCCGCCCGACAGCAGATCCTTGTCAATCTGCTCGGCGTCTACGATCTCGGCTGGCAACCTGGCGTGCCCTTTGTCTGGCTCCGCTTGCCGCAGGGCTGGCGCGCCTCGACGTTTCTGCGCACCGCCGAAACCCGGGGGGTCCTCGTCCGGTCCGCCGACGAATACGCCCTTGTCCATGGCCGCGCCCCGAACGCGATCCGCATCGCCATTGCCGCCAATCTTCCGCGTGAGGCGTTCCAGGCCGCGATGCAGACCCTTGCCGATCTCCTCGCAAAACCGCCGTCCGACCTTCTGGTGTGAAATTCCGGACCTGTTGCAGATCGGACTCGCTCACGCGGATTTGCCCCGCGGCCCGGTTGACGCGCCGCCCCTGCCTGGCCCACCGTCGCCGCACGAGCAGACAAAAAAAGAGAACCCGAAAAATGGGACTGCAGCATACCTTCCACGCGCCGCACGGCGGCGCGGATTTTCTTGGTTGGCGCAAGAACCGGCACGGCAGCACTGAAATCGTCTACGACGACGGTGTCGCCCGGCGCATGATCTGGCGCGTTGCAACCGACGATCCGTCCGAGGCCCGCATCGCCGAAGCCCTCCGCCTTGCGGTCGGCTCGATCCGCGTGGTGCCGACGCTTTACGACGAGCTGAAGAAACGGGCGATCGCCATCGAGCGCGTCGCCTCGTGAAACCGGCTTGGCCCGAGATGCCTCTCATCCCGGGCCAACCAACCTCCGGGGTTGCTTTCAGCACCGATTGATGGCCCTCTTGCCTTGACGCGATCATCCGGACTAGGTTTGATCAAATCATGAAGGCCGCCGGAGTGCGGTCGAACAGGGGGCGATATGGCTGCAACGCCAGGTTCCGAGGCCAGGGCTGGCCTCAAGCTGATCTCACCGACAGCTCTCTACGTGATTCTGCTGCTTGCGGTGCCACTTGCGACCGTTCTCATTTACTCGGTCTTGACCGGTGGGCGCGGCAACGTCTCCTTGCCCGTAACATTCGAGAACTACTCCGAACTCGCCTCCAAAGCGGTCTACGGCTACATCCTGCTGAAATCTCTGCTGGTGGCGCTGACCGTGACCTTCATCACCGTGATGCTGGCCTATCCGGTCGCCTATTTCGTCAGCTTCCATGTGAAACCCGAACGCAAAAGCCTCTGGCTTTTCCTGATCACCATCCCGTTCTGGACCAGCTACATCATCCGCGTCAGCCTCTGGTTCGTGATCCTCGGCTTTGGCGGGATCGTCGATTCCGCGCTTGGCTCGATCGGCATTCCGCCTTTGAACATCGCCAGCTACTCGATCCTGTCGATCATCATCGTGCTGGCCCACGCCTATGCCCCCTTCGCGGTCCTTCCGATCTTCGTCAGCCTGGAAAAGGTCGATCGCAGCCTCTTGGAGGCCGGGCAGGACCTGGGAGAGTCCCGCTGGATCACCTTCCTGCGCGTGACGCTGCCCCTGTCGATGCCCGGCGTGATAGCTGCCGCTCTGATCGTCTTCATTCCGACGGTGGGTGACTATGTGACCCCGGAACTCGTCGGTGACGGCAAGGAACCGATGATCGCCAACCTGATCGAAACCCAACTGCTGAAACTGCAGAACTTCCCGCAGGGCTCGGCCTTCGCGGTGGTCTCGATGCTGATGGTGGGCATCGTCTCGGTCGTCTTCGTCTTGTGGAACCGCCGCTACATCGGAGGCCAGAAATGAAAGCCCCCTATCTGCGCGCCTTCACGCTGTTCTACCTCTTGTTCCTCTACAGCCCGATCCTCTTGCTGCCGATCTTCGCTTTCAACGACGGCAAGGTTGTGGCCTTCCCGCTGCAGGGCTTCACGTCGAAGTGGTTCGGTGAGATGTTTGCGGACCAGAACCTGCGGGTCGCTGCCAAGAACAGCCTGATCATCGCGCTGTCGGTGTCCACCCTGTCCACGATCCTCGGCATCTTCGCCGCCCGCGCTTCAGTCCGCTACCGCTTCCCCTTCAAGGGGCCGCTGATGGGCATGATCATGCTGCCCCTGGTTCTGCCCGAAATGATCGTGGCGATGGCGCTTCTGGTGGTGCTTCTGTCCATGGGCATACCGCTGTCCCTGTTTACCGTCATCCTTGGCCAGGTGTTGATCTGCACGCCTTTCGCGGTGGCGATCCTGACCTCGGCCTTCCAGTCGCTGGACCGGTCGCTGGAAGAGGCCGCGCTGGACCTTGGCGAGACCCAGCTTTCCACCTTCCGGCTGATTGTCCTGCCCCTGGTGATGCCGGGGATCATGGCCAGCTTCCTGATCTGCTTCACCATCTCGTTCGACGAATTCATCATCGCGAACTTCCTTGGCTCGGGCCAGCCGATCCTGTCGGTCTACATCTTCGGCCAGTTCCGCTTCCCTGCCAAAGTGCCGTCCATGCTGGCCCTCGGAACGGTGCTTGTCTGTTTCTCGATCATCCTGCTTGGCTTTGCCGAGTACATGCGCCGCCGTGGCATCGCCAAGGCTGGCGGCAAAGATTCCGGAGGCTTCCTGTGACGTCTGACAAACCCACGATGATCGAATTCAAGGACGTCCATAAATACTATGGCGACTACCACGCCCTGCGCGGCATCAATGGCACGATCCGCGCGGGTGAGTTCTTCTCGCTACTCGGCCCCTCGGGCTGCGGCAAGACCACGCTTCTGCGCACCATTGCGGGGTTCGAGGACATCTCCTCGGGCGTGATCATGATCGACGGCAAGGACATGGCCAACGTGGCCGCCAACACCCGCCCGACGAACATGGTGTTCCAAAGCTACGCCATCTTCCCGCATATGTCGGTGGCCGAAAACGTCGGCTTCGGCCTGCGAAAGGACCCGCGCTCAAAGGACGAGAAGGCCAAGGCCGTCGCCGAGGCGCTAGAGATGGTCGGCCTCAAAGGCTACGGCAACCGCGCGGCCCATGCGTTGTCGGGTGGCCAGCGGCAGAGGGTGGCCCTTGCGCGCGCGCTGATCCTGAAGCCCAAAGTGCTTCTCCTCGACGAGCCGCTCTCCGCGCTCGACAAGAAGATGCGCGAACACATGCAGGTCGAACTCATCAAGCTGCAGCGTCAGGTCGGGATCACCTTCATCCTCGTGACCCACGATCAGGAAGAGGCGCTGGTCATGTCCGACCGCATCGCCGTGATGTTCGAAGGCGAGATTGCCCAGCTGGCCGACCCCGAGACGCTGTATCGCCGCCCGGCGACCAAGAAGGTCGCGGATTTCATCGGCACGATGAACTTCATCCCGGCGACGATCCTGGCTGAATCCGGCAACAGCGTCGAGGTCGATGCCAAGGGTCTGGGCCGGGTAACGATGGACATCGCTCAGGCACCGGAAAAGTCAGGCGATAGCCCGGTGGTGGGCCTGCGCCCCGAAACGCTCACGCTCCTCTACGATGACCAGAAAGCGTCTGAACGGGAAACCGATGGTGTGATCGACGAGGTGATCTACTTCGGCGACATGACCTATTACGACGTCTATCTCGGCGGGACGGACGTCGAAGTGCGCCTGTCGATGCGCAACGTGCCGGGCCGCCCGGTGCTGGACGTCGGCACAAAAGTCCGTGTCGCGTGGAGCCCCTCGGCGCTGGTCCTGTTCCGCTAGGGCCCGTCGATTTCTTCAAAGAAATCGGACCGGAGCCTTTGAAGGCTCCGCGCCGAAGTTTTCGAAAACTTCGCCTCCGCTGCTAGTGGCTCTCGTCCTCGGCGCATGCCATGTAGGCGTCGAACACCCATCCCACGGCATTGTCGCCGGTCCATTTCTCGACATAGACCCATTGCTTGCCAGCCTGTTGTGTCTGCGCGATGGCCCTGACCGTGGTCCCGTTGCGCAAGGTCGCAAAGATATTGCCCCCCGGCGCGTCGCGCGTGTTCAACGGTGTGCCGGTCGGATCGGCCACCTTGCAGGCGATGGGGTCTACTGTGGTGGCATAGGGCTCGGCGGGAAGGCCTTTCGTCGTCGCATCGCAGTCCAGGTAGGCACCAAAGACCCAGGCCCCGTCGAAGTCGGCTTGCAACTCGCCCTCCTGAAACCGTTCGACCAGCGCCCAAAGCTTGCCGTCAACCTCCCGGTGTTCGATGAAGACCAGCTCTGTCCCGTTCTTGGCGGCGCTGACAACCGGCCCGTTGGGTGACAGCCGGATGTTCAGCGGCGTCCCGGTCGGGTCGGCAACCGTGCAGATCGGGGCACCGCCACAGGCCAAGGCTACACCCGCCGTTGCCAGAAGGGCCAGGGGAAAGGCGAAGGTGCGACAGCGCATGGCGAAACCTCAGGGGGGGGGCGGTTTCCGGAACTCTCGCTCTCTGCCCGGCATTTGTCACCTGCGGATTGCCTGACCCGCCGCGCGATGAGACAGGTGCGACCTCTGCCTCGGGCGTCCCCATTCGCCTCGGTTCGGATTGGGTCTGGGTAAGGTGGGAAATACGGTCAGACCAGAGCTTAACGCTTCATGAACGCCCACAGCCAACCCGTTGATTTTCCTTGTCGTGAAAAACTGTCCACTCGTGACGTCCCTCGCTCACCGATCCGGCGAGATCAGCCCCAGCCCCCGCAGATAAATCCCGATCCCGGTCTCCAGGAGGTCCTCCGCAGGCCAAGGCTGCGGCCCCCCGTTCCCCCGCAGGAACAGCTCCACCACCCCGTGGGAAACCGCCCAGACATGGGCCGAGATCATGCTGGCGGGAGGCCGCCGCCCCTCGGGCAGACCCCGGACAAGGCCCTCAGCAGCACGGTCCATCGTCGCCCGAGCCTTCGACGAAACCTGCGCCAAATCAGGATGCTTGCCCGGCTGCAACCCGCTTTCGAACATCGCCTGATAGTGCCCGGGATACTTTCGCGCGAAAGCAAGATAGGCCCGCCCCGTCGCCTCGAACGCCGCAAGGGCCGAGGGTCGCCCTTCATCATAAGCGTATTCCAGGAGGGCCGCAAAGATGTCGAACCCCTGCCGCGCGACCTCGGCCAGAAGGTCGTCGCGCCCGGCGAAATGCCGGTAGACCGCTGCCGGGGTCACGTCGGCAGCCTTCGCGGCCTCGGACAGCGTGAACCCCTGCGGCCCTTTCTCGGCGATCAGCGCCAGTGCCGCCTCGACCAGCGCCTGCCGCAGGTTGCCGTGGTGGTATCCCCGCTTCACATCAGCCTTTCGGCCGCAGCTTCGGTCCGCCGCAGATCTTGTCGTCGACTTTGCCGACAGCCTTGATGTCCTTCCCGGCGTAATCGACAGCCGACAGGATCGTCTGGATCGCCGCAACCCGCGCGCGCTTCTTGTCGTCGGACAGGATCACCGTCCAGGGCGCGTGCTTGTAGTGCGTCAGCTTCATCGTCTCGTCGATGGCCGCACAATACGCGTCCCACTTCGCCAGCCCGTCGACGTCGATCTGGGACAGCTTCCACTGCTTCAGAAGGTCGCCTTCCCGGTCCAGGAACCGCTTCAGCTGCTCGGCCCGCCCGACCTCCAGCCAGATCTTCAGAAGGATGATCCCCTCATCGGCGATCATCTGTTCAAATTCAGGGAGTTGGCGGAAGAACTTCGCGCGCTGCTCGGGCTTGCAGAAGCCGAACACATGCTCGATCATCGCGCGGTTGTACCAGCTGCGGTCATAAAGCGCGATCTCGCCTTGGGCGGGGAACCAATCGACGTAGCGCTGGAAGTACCACTGCTGGCTTTCCCTCTCCGTCGGTTTGGACAACGCAACCACATAGGCCTGCCGCGGGTTCAGGTTCTCCGTCACCGCCTTGATCGTCCCGCCCTTGCCCGCCGCGTCCCGGCCTTCGAACAAGACCACCAGCCGCTTTCCGCTGGCCCTGAGCCCCGCCTGCATCTTCGCAAGCTCGATCTGCAAGACCTCCATCCGGGCTTCGTAGTCCTTGCCCTTCATCTCCTCCCGGTAGGGATAGGAGGCGGTCATGATCTCGTCCTTGGCTGCCTTTTCGATGGCCTTGCGCACCTCTTTGGGCGCGCCTTCGCGGAAGTAACGGCTGATCGCACCGTCGAATGGCAGGGTCATCTGAATCCTCCTTACATTGCTGCCAGTATGGCGATTGGCAGCCTCAGCGCAATGCGGCGCGGTCGATCGCTGCGATGACGACGTCTGCATGCCCATGGTGCGGCATGTGGCCTGCGCCGTCGATCACGGTCAGCGTCGCTTCGGGGAGGATCTGCGAAAGCGGCTGCGAGTGGATGTCGAGCGGCACGATGGTATCGGCAGTGCCGTGGATCAACTCGACCGGCAGGGCCAGTGCGGGATACTGCGGCTCCATCGTCACAAGTTCCGCCCGCAAGGCATTCACCTGTATCACATTGGTGGCCATCGTCTCGCGGCGCAACGTCAGGGCCGCTCCCAGCCAGTCGTCATAGCCCTCGGGCACGGGGTCGGGGGCAAAGACGGTGGCGGTTGCGGATCGGACATAGCTGTCGGGCACGAAGGCCGAGGCAAGCGGCACGGCGACAGCCCGGCCGATCCGGGTCGCGTTGACGCGGTACCAGATGTCCAGCGTGCCGGGCCAGGGCA
>JBGSVS010000533.1:0-10827 GCA_041752895.1 Tabrizicola sp. | reverse complement strand
GCGGCCGAAGCCGATGATGCCGAGGGTGGCGCCCGAGACCTTGGTGCCGATCAGGTGCGTCGGGCGCCAGCCGGTCCAGCGGCCCTCGCGCAGCTCACGCTCGCCCTCACCTGCCCTTCGCGCGACCATGAGGAGGAGGGTCATCGCGATGTCGGCGGTGCATTCCGACAGGACATCGGGGGTGTTCGTCACGGCGATGCCGCGAGACTTGGCGGCCTGGGTGTCGATATGGGCAAAGCCGACGCCGTAGTTGGCGAGGATCTTGGTCCGGGGGCTAGTCTCGAACACAGCCGCCGGTAGCTTGTCAGTGACGGTGGGGAGGATGGCGTCGTAGCGGGTCATGGCGTCGCGGAAATCGTCCTGAGAGAGCGGTTTGTCCGCGTGGTTCAAGTCGACGTCGAAACGCGCGGCCATCTGCGCCTCGACCGCCTGCGGCCAGCGGCGCGTGACCAGGACCTTGGGCTTTGTCATCCTCCCCTCCCCCATCAGGCGGCGCGCTTGGCCATGACCTTGGCGACGGTTTCGCCGATCACGCTTGGGTTCTCGGCCACGGTCACACCGGCGGCGGTCAGGATTTCCACCTTTTCCGACGCGCTTTCGCCGAAGGCCGAGATGATCGCGCCCGCGTGGCCCATGGTGCGGCCTTTGGGGGCAGTCAGGCCCGCGATATAGGCGATGACCGGCTTGGTCATATGCTCCTGGATGTAGGCGGCGGCTTCGGCTTCCTGCGGGCCGCCGATTTCGCCGATCATGCAGACGACGTGGGTGTCGGGGTCGGTCTCGAACCGTTCGAGGATGTCGCGGAAGGACGAGCCGTTGATCGGGTCGCCGCCGATGCCGACCGAGGTCGAGATGCCGATGCCCCGGTCCTTGAGCTGCTGGGCGGCCTCATACCCAAGGGTGCCCGAGCGGCTGACGATGCCGACGTTGCCCGCAAGGTAGATGTGGCCCGGCATGATGCCGAGAAGCGCCTTGCCGGGGCTGATGGTGCCCGCGCAGTTCGGCCCGGTCAGGACCATGCGGCGTTCGCGGGGGTAGCGCATCATGTAACGTTTGACCCGGATCATGTCCTGGGCCGGGATGCCGTCGGTGATGCAGACGCAGTAGCGGATGCCAGCATCGGCGGCCTCCATGATGCTGTCGGCAGCAAAGGGCGGCGGCACGAAGACAAGGGAGGTGTCGCAGGAAGTGGCCGCAACAGCCTCTTTCATCGTGTTGAAGACCGGGATGCCCATGACGGTTTCGCCGCCCTTGCCGGGCACGACGCCCGCGACGACATTGGTGCCGTAGTCGAGCATTTCCTTGGTGTGGAACTGCGCCATGCGGCCGGTGATGCCTTGGACGACGACGCGGCTGGAACGGTCGAGAAAGATGCTCATCAGACGGCCCTCATCATTTGCTTGCGGTCGTTCTGCCAGGCGATCACAGCGCGCTCGGCGGCTTCCATCAGCGTGTTGGCGCGGATGATCGGCAGACCGGACTGCGCGAGGATCTTCTGGCCTTCCTCGACGTTGGTGCCGGAAAGGCGGACGATGACCGGCACGTCCACGGGTTCGGCCTTCAACGCCTGGACGACGCCCTCGGCCACCCAGTCGCAGCGGTTGATGCCGGCGAAGATGTTCACAAGGACCGCCTGCACGTTCTTGTCGGACATGACCAGCCGGAAGGCCTTGGCGACACGCTCGGGGGTCGCACCGCCGCCGATGTCGAGGAAGTTTGCGGGCTCACCCCCGGCCAGCTTGATCGTGTCCATCGTCGCCATCGCCAGGCCCGCGCCGTTGACGATGCAGCCGATGTTGCCCGACAGGCCGATGTAGGCGAGGCCCCGGTCGGCAGCCCGGCTTTCGCGCGGGTCTTCCTGCGACTTGTCGCGCAGCTCCGCAATCTGCGGGTGGCGGAAGAGGGCGTTGGTGTCGAAGGTCATCTTCGCGTCCAAGGCGAGGATGCGATTGTCGGCGGTGACGACTAGCGGGTTGATCTCGACCATCGTCGCGTCAAGGTCGCGGAAGGCGCGGTAGCAGCCCTGCAGGGTGCGAACCATCTGCTGGGTGAGGGCTGCGGGGATGCCCAGCTTGTAGGCGATCTCGCGCGCCTGGAACTCCTGCAGGCCGACAGCGGGTTCGATGGACGACCGCACGATGGAGTCCGGGCGCGAGGCCGAGATTTCCTCGATCTCCATCCCGCCTTCGCTTGAGGCCACGATCATCACCCGCTGGGACGAGCGGTCGAGAACGAAGCCGAGGTAGATTTCGCGATTGAAATCAACGGCCTGCTCGACGTAGACGCGGTAGATGCCCTTGCCCTCGGGCCCGGTCTGATGCGTCACGATCTTCTGGCCGAACATGGATTCGGATGCTTCGTGGATGTCGTGTTCGGATTTGCAAAGCTTGACGCCCCCCGCCTTGCCGCGACCCCCGGCGTGGACCTGGGCCTTGACGATCCAGCGGTCGCCGCCAAGTTCACGCGCCCGGTAGGCGGCCTGTTCGGGGCTGTAGGCCAGCGCGCCCGCAGGGACGGTGACGCCGAAGCGGGCCAAGATTTCCTTGGCCTGGTATTCGTGGATGTCCATGTCTTCCTCCCGTTATTCGGCAGCGATGGCGGCGGTGTAGTGGGTTTCCAGCGCTTGCAGCGCCAGGCCCACATCCACACCCGCGCCCATCGCGTTCATTTCGGCAGCGAAGCGGGTGACGATCTCGCTGATCGCGGCTTCGCTGAGTTGGTTCAGAGTGCCGATGCGGACCTGCACCGGCTCTGAAAGCGTCGGCCAGATTCCGAAGCCCTTGGCGCGTGCCGCGGCGACCAGTTCCTTTTCGCGGCCCGCCAGCGCGCCCGGCAGGTTCAGGACGACGAGGCTGGTCATGTTCGACGTGACCTCACAGCCCAAGGCCTGCACGGCGGCGCGCAAGGCGCCCTCGTGATGGGCGTAGTCGGCGGCCTTCTGGGCGCGGCCGTGCTGGAGGTTGATCCGCAGCGCCTCATGAAAGGCGGCGACGGCGTAGCCCGAATGGGTGCGGTGGTAGGTCCCGGCAGCGGTATCCTTGCCGTCGGTGATGCCCCAGTGACGGGCCTCGAAGATCGGGTTGTGGACGTAGGAATAGCAGCCGTTCTCGCGCAGATGGGCGATGTAGCGGTCGGTGAAGCTGACCGGCGCATAGGTCAAGGGCAGGCAAAGGACGCCCTTCTGCGGGCACGAGGCCCAGCCGACGACGCCGGGGAAATCGTCAATGGCGAAGTCTTCGATCCCGAGGGAGGAGACGGCGTCGACAAGGCCCATGACGTTGTGGCGAAGGCAGGCGTCGGAGAAGCCCTGGATGTCGTTGATCCGGCCCGAGCCGGTTTCCCAATGCGCCATCGTGGCCCAGGTGGGTTTGTGGTCTGCGAGTGCCTTTTCGATGATCTCGGCGGTTACCGACTGGCCGTGCGGGACCTGGATGACGGTGACGCTGGCGGGCTTGGGGTCCAGCGCATTGGCCTTCAGATCCTCACGGGTCGCGGCGCGGGTGCGGACGGTGAGCGCGTCGATGCCCGAGAAGGTGCCGTTGACGAAGCAGACGACGCTGTCGCCCGGCAGTATGGCCGAGAAGAGCGCGTCAAGGCCGCTCCACCCCGTTCCCGCCACGCCGAACGTGTAGGTATTCTGCGTGCCCCAGACGCGGCGCAGCATGTGCTTGCATTCTATCATGCCGCGCAGCACGTCAGCCTGCATGTGATCGGCGAGGCCCGCATTGGCAAAGGCTGCCAGAACCCGCGCGTCGGTGTTGCCAGGACCGGGGCCAGCGGCCAAAGTCTCGGGGATGACAAGTTGCGGGAACAGTTCGGTTTCGATCATGCGGCGCCCCTCCCAAGGCCTTCATGGCTTTGGACCGTCGTTTGGGGCGGGACCGGCGACGCTTCCGGGTGCAGCGGAAGAAAGTGTCGCGGGGTATGCCCTGGACGGTGGTCCTTGCCGTGTAGGAAAGCGGCAGTCGACAATTGTAACAACCTTCCTATATCCTGCTTTTGGATATCTATTCGGGCGGGAAATCACCCACCCAAATGGGTTGATATACGGCGGTATACCGAAGATACCCACCCAAACGGGTGGGTCAGGGGCAGTTGATGGCGCTTTGGGACGATGAGCGGGGGATGGTAGCGGTAACGCTGATGCTGGGGGACGCGAACCCGCTGATGCTGACCGCGATGTCGGAAATCTTCGAAAAAGACCGCCGATTCTCGCTTGTGGCGACGGCAGCGACGGCCGAGGGGTTCCTGGGCATGGTGATGCGGATGCCGGTGCAGGTGGGGGTGATCGACTGGAACCTGCCGGCGCTTGGCGGGGCGCGGCTGATCGACGTGTTGCGCACGCAGGCCAACCCGCCCCGGCTGGTGGTCTATGCCGAGGATACAGGGGACATCCCCCGGAAAGCGATGGCGGCGGGGGCGGCGGGGTTCGTCTCGCGGTCGGAATCGGTCGAACGGCTGCTGGAGACTTGCGTCGCGGTGGCGAAGGGGCAGATGGTGTTCCCGTTCCTGGATATCCGCAGCCTGAAACAGGACCCGATTGAGCAGCTGTCCCCGCGCGAACGGACCCTGTTGGAGGCCCTGTCGAAGGGGCTGACCAACCGCGAGCTGTCGAAAGAGCTGGAGATCAGCGAGAACACGGTGAAGTTCCACCTTTCGAACCTGTTCGAGAAGCTGGACGTGAAGAACCGGGCGCAGGCGATTGCGTTCTTCTACGCCAATCGCGCCTCGCGCGGCGAGATGTGATGCATTTTCGGGCTTGACGCGGGGGGTCGGCTTCGCGGATGGGTAGGGAGGGTGCAGCTCCTGACTTAGGAGCCCAACATGTCTTTCCACGTCATCACGCAGGCCCCCGCGCGCCTGAACCGCAGCGAGCTGGCCGTTCCGGGCAGCGCCCCCCAGATGTTCGAGAAGGCCGCCGCATCGGATGCGGATGTGATCTTCCTGGACCTGGAGGATGCCGTCGCTCCCGACGACAAGCCGCAGGCGCGAAAGAACATCATCAAGGCGCTGAACGAGATCGACTGGGGCAAGAAGACCATGTCGGTGCGGATCAATGGCCTCGACACCCACTTCATGTACCGCGACGTGGTTGATGTGGTCGAGCAGGCCGGGGAACGGCTGGACCTGATCATGATCCCGAAGGTCGGAACGGCAGCGGATGTCTATGCGGTCGACATGATGGTCACGCAGATCGAGGACGCGAAGGGCTACAAAAAGCGGATCGGGTTCGAGCACATCATCGAGACGGCGCTGGGGATGCAGAACGTCACCGAGATAGCGGGGGCGTCGAAGCGGAACGAAAGCCTGCATTTCGGGGTGGCGGATTATGCGGCCTCTACCCGGGCGCGGACGACGATCATCGGGGGGGTGAACCCGGATTATTCGGTGCTGACCGACACGCTGGAGGATGGCTCCCGCCAGGTCCACTGGGGCGATATGTGGCACTATGCGCTGGCGCGGATGGTGGTGGCGGCGCGGGCGAATGGGCTGCGGCCGGTAGACGGGCCGTTCGGCGACTTCCAGGACCCCGACGGGTATCGGGCGGCGGCGAAGCGGGCGGCGGTCCTTGGGTGTGAGGGGAAATGGGCGATCCACCCGTCGCAGATCGCGCTGGCGAACGAGGTGATGAGCCCCTCCGAGGCGGAGGTCACCCGGGCCAAGCGGATTCTGGAAGCGATGGAGAAGGCGGCGGCCGAGGGCAAGGGGGCGGTGTCGCTGGACGGGCGGCTGATCGACTATGCTTCGATCCGGCAGGCGGAGGTGCTGGTCCAGAAGGCCCGGCAGATCGCCGAGGGCTGAGGCGCTGTCCACGCAGGACAGATCTGGACGCCCCAGCCTTTTCAAGGGATTGGCTGTGGGCGTTCAGGAAACGTAAAGCAAGATTGAGCGAGTCTGGGGAAGCATCCTCTGGCCCGGTCGGCAGGTGCGGGGACCAGATGGAGCGCTATGATGACATCCTGACTTGGGCCATCCTTGCCGCGATCTTCGTAGGCGTGGCGGTGCTATACGGCTGGCTCTTCTGGTCGAAGACCCGTGCCCTTTGGCAGGCAATGATCCGTCTGCGCGACCGGATCGACCGGTCCAAACGCTGGTAGTTCCGGAACGCGGGCAGGCTACCAGCGGATGTGCGAGGGCCAGACGTAGTGTTCGTCCGGGTCGGCCAGAGCCGGGCTTGCCAGCGCCATCGTCGTCCGGCGGAGCTGGGTGACGATCTGGTCGCGCGGCACGGTTGCCAGGTCCTCGGCGCTGATCGGGCGACCGACGGCGATGTCCACGGGCCGGGCCATGCGGCGGCGGGTTTCGTGGAAAATCAGCGCCACCCGCATCGGATAGGAGGTATGGCTCGCGATCTGGAAAAGCCGCGAGTTTTGTCCGGAGAAATGCAGCGGCAAGGTGGTTACGCCCGGGATCGTCGCAAGGCGGGCCACGAAGGGATGCCAGGGCGAATCAACCGCGCGGCCACGCAGGGGTTTGTTGGCGGTCGCCACGCCCCCGGCCGGGAAGATCGCCACGACCTTGCCCTGCGCCAGCAACTGTGCGGCGCGGCGGCGGGTGTCGCCGGTCATGCGGCGCGCCTCGGGGGTGCCAGAGAAATCGACGGGCAGAAGGTGCGGGTCAATCTCGGGCACGCGACAGAGAAGGCTGTTGGTCATGATCCGCACGTTGCCCCGCAGGCGCATGCCGATATGGCCGATGGTCAGCCCGTCGACCACGCCGAACGGGTGGTTCGCGACGATCAGCAGGCCGCCAGTTTCCGGAACCCGCGCAAGGTTGTCCGTACCACTGATGATGCGCGGCGAGATGTCGAGCTTGCGGAGGGCGGCGTCGAAGACCGGCTCGCCCGGGCGCTTGTCGCAGATCACCCAATCGACATAGAGCCGGCGCAGCTTGGGCTGGCCGGTCACAAGCTCGACCGAGCGGATCAGCGCGCGCCGCAGTGGGGCTTGGCTGGGATGTGCGTAGGAAAAGCCGACCTGCGGCGGGATCGGAGCCTGGTCGAAGGCTAGCGCATCGATGGACATGGGGCGGCAATCACCGTCTTGAAACACTGGAAATGAGATAGCAGAGGTCGATGACAGCCCCGCAACGCCAATGTGACAGAGCTGCGACAGACGGGGCAGACGGGCCCACCGTCAATCAACCGGGATCAGCGCCACGGCGACCCTGCGGCCTTCGCCGAGAAGGACGTTGTAGGTGCGGGCGGCGGTGGCGGAGGCCATGACCTCGACCCCGATCCCCTGCCCTTCCAGCGCTGCGCGGAACGCGGCGGGAACGTGGGCCACCTGCGACCCGGTGCCGACGAAAAGGACGTCGATCTTGCTCTCAAGGCTAAGCGGTGCAGCGGTGTCATCGTATCCGCCCCAGGGCCCGGCGTCCCAGGGGGTGATGAGGCAGGGACCGCGCAAGACGTGGCCGGCCACGCGGAAGAAGCCGGGGCCGTAGCCCTCGATCGCTTTGGCGCTGCCGTAGGTGACTTCGGTCAGGCGCATGGGCGTCACGCGTCGACGTTGGCGAATTCGTTCTTGTCGGACTTCTTGGGTTTGTCGCTGCGATCAAGGCCGATCATCAGCACCAGGTTCTTGGCCACGAAGACCGAGGAGTAGGTGCCAAGCACGACGCCGAAGAAGATTGCGAAGGCAAAGCCCCGGATCACGTCGCCGCCAAAGACCAGCATCGCCCCAAGGGCCACCAGCGTCGTGACCGAGGTCATCAACGTGCGCGACAGCGTTTCGTTGACCGACAGGTTCATCACCTCCTTGAGGGGCATGGTCTTGTACTTCAGCAGGTTTTCCCGCAGCCGGTCGAAGACGACCACCGTGTCGTTGATCGAATAGCCGAGGATCGTGAGCAGGGCCGCGATGATCGTGAGGTCGAACTTCAGCTGGAAGATCGCGAAGACGCCGATGGTAATGAAGATGTCGTGGATGAGCGCAATGATGCCGCCCACGGCGAACTGCCATTCGAAGCGCATCCAGATATAGACCGCGATGCAAAGGCTGGCCGCGACCATGGCGGTGATCGCTTTCCAGATCAACTCTCCCGAGACTTTTGGGCCGACCGATTCGACGGCGGGAAAGGTGATCGACGGGGCGATTTCGCGCAGCTTTTCCTCAACCGCCTGGATCGTTTCCGGGGTCACCGATTCCTCGCCTTCGAGGGGGGCGATCCGGATCTGGGCGACGTTCTGGTCATCGCGGAAAGAGGGGTCGAAAACCTCGGTGATCGCGACGTCGCCCAGCTGCAGCTCTTCCAGCGCAGCGCGGTAGGCGCCGACGTCGACGGGCTCGACCGCTTCGGTGCGGATCGTCGTGCCGCCGCGGAAGTCGATGCCGAAGTTCAGCCCCATGACCATCCAGGCCACGATGGCGACTACGGTCAGCATCATCGAGCCGCCGAAGGTCAGCCACTGGAATTTGAAGAAGTCGATGTTGGTCTTTTCGGGGGCAAGTCGGAAACGCCAGGCCATGATTTTCCCCTTACACCGTGACGGTCGCGGGCTTGCGCGCGCGATACCAGGTTTCGACGATCAGTCGGGTGACGTAGATCGCCGTGAAGACCGAGGTGATGATCCCGATCCCCAGCGTGATCGCAAAGCCGCGCACCGGCCCGGCCCCCACGGTGAACAGCACCACGGCCGTGATGAAGGTGGTGATGTTCGCATCGATGATCGCGGAAAGCGCGCGTTCGTAGCCAAGTTCGATCGACCGGGCCGGGCTTTTGTTCACGCGCAACTCCTCGCGGATGCGTTCGAAGACCAGCACGTTCGCGTCGACCGCCATACCGTTGGTCAGCACGATCCCGGCGATACCGGGAAGGGTCAGCGTGCCGCCGACGGCCGACAGGGCCGCGAAGATGAGAGCGACGTTGATCGCCAGGGCGATGTTGGCAAAGACGCCGAAGAGGCCGTAGGAGGCGACCATGTAGATCATCACGGCGCCGCCCGCGACCATTGCGGCGACCTTGCCGGCGGCGATAGAGTCGGCGCCAAGTTCCGGGCCGATGGTGCGTTCTTCGAGGAAAGTCATTTCGGCCGGAAGCGCGCCTGCCCGCAGAAGGACGGCGAGACGGGTCGATTCCTCGACCGTGAAGTTGCCGGTGATGATGCCGGAGCCGCCGGGGATGTGACTTTGGATCACCGGGGCCGAGATCACCTCGCCGTCCAGGACGATGGCGAAGGGCGCGCCGATGTTGGCGGCGGTGTAGTCGCCGAAGGCGCGCGCGCCGGTGGTGTCGAAGCGGAAGCTGACGGCGGGCTGGCCGTTCTGGTCGAAGGAGGGTTGCGCATCGACGAGGTCTTCGCCGGAAACGACGGGGGCATCTTCGACCACGTAGTAGACGCCCTGTTCGTCGAGGGAGGGCAGGAGCACGTTGCGCGCGCCGGGGGAGGCGCCTGCGTCGGTAGTGCGGCTGATGACGGCGTTGAAGGTCAGTTTGGCGGTCTGGCCGATGAGCGCCTTCAACTCCTGCGCCGAGCCGATGCCGGGGACCTGGATCAGGATGCGGTCTTCGCCCTGGCGCTGGATCGTGGGTTCGCGGGTACCGGCCTCGTCCACCCGGCGGCGGATGATTTCGAGGGATTGCTGGATCGTGCGCTGGTCGGTGGCAAGCTTTTCGGCTTCGGACAGGGTGACGACGATGTCATTGCCTTCGGCGCTGACGTCGATGGTGCTTTCGCCGATCCCGGTCAGAGAGACGACGCTGGAGCCAAGGGCGCGGACGGCCTCGATCGCGGCGGGCATGCCTTCGGGGGTAGAGATCGTGACGCGGAGGACATCATCGGGCGAAGGCGCGCGGCGGACAGCGCCGACCTGATCGCGAAGGTCGCGAAGGGTGTCGCGGACCTCGGGCCAGAGGCTGTCCATGCGGGATTTGTAGACGTCCTCGACCTGAACTTCGGCGAGAAGGTGCGCCCCGCCCCGGAGGTCAAGGCCAAGGTTCATCAGCGCCGAGGGCAGGAAGGACGGCCATTCGGCCAGTGCTGCTTCCTGATCGGCGGTCACGGTGCCACCGGCGGCTTCGATGGCGGTGGCGGCGTCATTGTGGCGCTCGACCTGGCCGTAAAAGAGGTTCGGGATCGCAGCGAGGATGCCCCAGCCGCAGATGAGCAGGATGAGTATCCGCTTCCAGAGCGCCATCGATTCCATGGGTCGGACCTAGTTCGTCGCCGGTTCGGTCTTGTTCAGGACCTGGGTGATGGTGTGCTTGACGACCTTGACCTTGACGCCATCGGCGATCTCGACCTCGACCCGGCCGTCGTCCTGAACCTTGAACACCTTGCCGATGATCCCGCCCGAGGTGATGACCTCGTCCCCACGGCGCAGGGCGTCGACCATCGCGCGGTGTTCCTTCATCTTCTTCTGCTGCGGGCGGATGAGCAGGAAATAGAAGATCACGAAGATCAGGATGATCGGCAGGAACTGGGCAAAGGCGGCAGCGCCGCCGGGGGCGGCTTCAGCAGCTTGCGCGAAGGCGGGGGTGACGAACATGGGCATCCTCTCTGACACGGGCGCGGGCTTCCACTGACGCGGTGCCCGTTTGCGATTGTGGGGTCATGTAAGGCCTTTCGGGCCGCTTTGCCAGAGGGCGCGCGTTCGGGACCGCCTTCCCCCTTGCGGGGATATCGGGCATAAGCCCTCGCACAGCTTTTCTGTGAGGTCCGACATGCACGACATCCGCTTTATCCGCGAAAATCCCGCTGCCTTCGATGCGGCACTTTCTCGTCGCGGGTTGTCGGCGATGTCGTCGGAACTGCTGGCCATCGACGAGGCGCGGCGGGCGAAGATCCTGGCGGCGGAAACCGCAGCGGCGGCGCAGAATGCGGCC
>JBGSVS010000532.1:0-3666 GCA_041752895.1 Tabrizicola sp. | reverse complement strand
TCATCTCGGCGAGGATGGTTTCAAGCGTAAGAACGAGGGGGATGTCGCCGTTCTGGTTGGGAGTGGCTTCCGACGGGACGGTGGTGGCGGCCTCGATCAGGATGGTGACTTCGGGGATGTGGTCGAAGGGCAGCCCAAGGTCGGGGCGCGCCTCGAGGAGGCGGGTGGAATAGGTGCGGGGCATGAACTCGAACGCCTCGACCCGGTTACCGGTGGCTTCCTGCATCCGGTTGAGGAGGGTCAGGGCATCGGGGAGCGAGCGGACGGCGAGGGTGGCGGTGGCATGGGCCTTGGGCGCCGGAACCAGCTTCATCACGGCGGCAGTGATGATGCCCAGGGTGCCTTCGGCGCCGATGAAAAGGTTTTTCAGGTCGTAGCCGGAGTTGTCCTTGTGAAGCTCGGACATCAGGTTCAGGACGCGGCCATCGGGCAGCACGACCTCCAGCCCCAGACAGAGCCCACGGGTGGAGCCGTAGCGGAGGACGTTGGAGCCGCCGGCGTTGGTGGACAGGACCCCGCCCAGCATGGCGGACCCGCGGGCGCCAAACCAGAGCGGGAAGTAGAGCCCTTCCCTTTCAGCGGTTTCGTGCAGGCGGGTCAGGATGACGCCGGCCTCGGCGATGACAAGTCTGGCGTCGCGCTTGACCTGACGGATGCGGTTCATGCGTTCCAGGGTGAGGAGGATGCCCCCCCTGGTCATGGTGCCGCCGACCAGTCCGGTGTTGCCGGAAATCGGGACGATGGGGACGCCATGCCGTGCCGCAATCTGGATGCAGGCTGAGACCTCGGCGGTCGATCCGGGGCGGACGACGGCGACGGGTTGGCCTTCGTAGCGGCCCATCCAGTCCCGGGCGTAGCGGGTCATGTCGGGGCCGGTCAGGACGTTTCCCGCGCCAACGGCAGCCGCAAGATCCTGTGTCAGCATCTCAGCCCTGCGGGTAGGCGATGACCGAAAGATAGCGCGCCGGAAGCTTGACCAGGGTCTCCGGCCCATGCGGCGCATCGGCGTCGAAGAACAGGCTGTCCCCGGGTTTCAGCGGGTAGACCGTGTCGCCGTGGCGATAGTCGACCTCGCCTTCAAGCATGTAGAGAAGCTCCAGACCTTCATGCTGAAAAGCCGGGAAAGTATCGGATTCGGTGGTCAGCGTGATGATGTAGGGTTCTACCACCACGCCAGAATTGTTCGACCCGATATGACCGAGAAGGTTGTACTGGTGCCCGGCGCGGGTGCCGCGACGTTCGATTTCGACGTGTTGCCCGGCGCGGACATGCTGCGCCTCGCGGCGTTCTTCGTAGCTGCGGAAGAAGGCCGTCACGGGGACGGAAAAGGCGTGGCTGAGGACCTGCAACGTGGTCAGCGAGGGCGAAGTGTTGCCGTTCTCGATCTTAGAGAGCATGCCGATGGACAGACCGGTGACATTGGCAAGGTCGGCGACCGTCATGCCCTGTTGGCGGCGAAAGGTGCGGACCTCACGCCCGATGGCGGCTTCGAGGTTGCGCTCGGTGATCTCGCGCAGGCGGTGTGGGTCCTGATCGAAGGCAGGCTTGCCGCGCGGAAGGGCTTGAATGGCGTCGCCGTCGGACATGGGCATGGGTCCCGGGTGGAACTACTACAGATGATTTCACTACCGGGAAACACCATGTCAGGCAAGTCTGGCGCTACAAGACGGACTGCGCGGCGGTCTCGATGGCATGCAGCAGGCTTTCGGCGCTGGAGCGGGGGCCGTAAAGGCGGGCGGTGCCGGGACCGTGCTTGATGAGGTAGACGCCAAGGTGTTCCATCATGGTGCGGGTGGCATAACCTGCTGGAACGTTGGGAAAATCCACGTTGCAAAGCCGTTCCAGGATCGACGTCAGATCGGGGGCCGCAAGGTCGAAGGCGACCCAGGCGTCGGTCTGTTCGGTGATGCTGGCACCGTCGCCGAGGGCTGATTTCAAGAGATCGGCGATAAGTTCATGCGTGGCGAAGGGCGCCTCGACGAACCACATCTCGGGCGCGGTCCAGAAGGCGCAGTAGGGCGTGCCGGACTGGTGCGTGGCGGGGCCGGGCAGCGGGACGCCAGCTGATTTGGCAGACTTGGCGAGGTCGGCGGCGCGGCCCTTGCGGGAGGCGACCGAGGCGAGGGCGACGTCGGTGCGTTCGGTGATGGTGAGCGGGCCCTGGGTGACGGTGGAGGGTTCGCGCTTTCCCAGCGCGGTGAGTGCCATGAGATTAGCCACGGAGGCGTTCTCCTTCCGGGTCGAACATGTGGGGCGAGATGATCTCGACCTCGGTATCCAGACCTGCCAGCAGGTTCACGATCCGCATTTTTTGGCCAATCTTCTTGTCACCGGCTTTCAAGTAGCCAAGTGCGATGTCGCAACCGAGGTGCGGCGAGTAGACCTTGGAGGTCAGCCAGCCGCCATCGTTTGCCGCCACCGGGGCCGCGCCGTTCTCTAGGAAGTGGCTGCCGGCGGTCAGTTTGGCCTGCGGGTCGACGGGTTTGACGCCGACCAGACGGTAGCCGGTGTCGGCGGTCATCCCCTCGCGCTGGGAAAGGACCATGCCGATGGAGTCCTTCTTCTTCGACACCATCTTGCCGAGCCCCATGTTCAGCGCGGTGGACGTGCCGTTGAGCTCGCCACCCGCGACATGGCCCTTTTCGATCCGCATGACGCCCAAGGCTTCGGTGCCATAGACGATGGGGTCGTATTCCGCGCCCTTCGCCAGCATCTCGCGCAGAAGCGCGTCGCCATAGCGGGTGGGGACGGCGATTTCATAGGCGAGTTCACCGGAGAAGCTGATCCGGAAGAGCCGCGCGCGGAGGCCGCCGACGGTGATGTTGGCAGCACCCATGTAGGGGAAGGCGGCGTCAGATATGTCTTGGTCGACGACTTTTGCCAGCAGGTTCCGTGCGTTGGGGCCAGCGACCGAGAACTGCGCCCAAGCCTCGGTGGTGGAGATCAGTTGGACGTCCATCTCGGGCCAGAGGCATTGGCGGCAGAATTCGAGGTGGCGGAACACGGTCACGGCGTTGGCCGTGGTTGTGGTCATGACGTATTCGTTCTGCCCCATCCGGGCGGTGGTGCCGTCGTCGAAGACGATCCCGTCTTCACGCAGCATCAAACCGTAGCGGCACTTGCCGACGGCGAGGGTGGAGAAGGTATTGGCGTAGACGCGGTCAAGGAAGGCCCCGGCGTCGGTGCCCTGGATGTCGATCTTGCCCAAAGTGGTCACGTCACAGATGCCGACAGACTTGCGGGTTGCCAGGACCTCACGGTCGACGGACTGGCGCCATTCGGTTTCGCCCGCCTTCGGGACCCACTGGGTGCGCAGCCAGTTGCCGACCTCGACAAAGACCGCGCCTTGTTCCCTGGCCCAGTGGTGGGAGGGGGTGAGGCGGAAGGGTTTGAATTCCTTGCCTCTTGAGCGTCCGGCAAGGGTGCCCATCGCGACGGGCGTGTAGGGCGGGCGGTAGATCGTGGTCCCGGTTTCTGGGATGGACCGGCCGGTGAGTTCAGCCATCACTGCAAGGCCGATGACGTTGCCAGTCTTGCCCTGGTCGGTCGCCATGCCAAGGGTGGTGTAGCGCTTCAGGTGCTCGACGCTGGTGAAGTTCTCCTGATGCGCCAGCTTGATGTCCTTGACGGTGACATCGTTCTGCTGGTCGATCCAGGCACGGCCCT
>JBGSVS010000531.1:0-1835 GCA_041752895.1 Tabrizicola sp. | reverse complement strand
GCTCGAAGTCCTCGACGCCGCCCTGGCCGAGCTTCAGGCCAAGGCCGCCTGACGCGGGATCATCCGCGACAGGACCAGCGCGATCAGCCCGCAGACCGCAATCGCCGCCAGCATCGGCAGCACCGTCCCGTCCAGGAACGGTCCGGCCGCCGCCACCAGCACACCCGCCGCGACCATCTGCATCGTGCCGCCCAGCGATGAGGCCAGCCCCGCAATGTCGCCATGCTCCTCCAGCGCCTGCACCTGTGCTGTGGGCAGGATCACCCCCAGGAAGATGTTGCCGACAAACAGCGTCGTCATCGTGACCGGAAGACTTGCCAGCCCCGCCAGCGCCAGGCCGAACCCTGCGAAAGTGGCAAGCGCAAAGCCAAGGCTCGCCCCCGCGATCATCCGCAGCGTCCCCAGCCGCTGCGACAGGGGGGATGCGAACTGCGAGGCCGCAAAGAACCCGATCGCATTGATTGCAAAGGCAAAAGAGAACTCGGTCGGCGAAAGGCCGAACGCCTCGCGGTAGACGAAGGGGGCGGCAGCGATGAAGACGAAGAAGCTGGCAAAGGCGAACCCGGCCAGGAACGTCATCACCATGAACCCCCGGTCAGCAAGCAGCACCCTGGTCCCGGCCAGCGTGCTTGCCAGATCAAACCGCTGTTGGTTCTCCTTGGTCAGCGTTTCCGGCAGCGCGAAATGGATCAGGAAAAAGCTCAGCGTCGCCGCGACCAGCAGCGCCCAAAAGATCAGCCGCCAGTCTCCGAACGCCAGAAGCCCCGCGCCGGACAGAGGCGCCAGCAGCGGCGAGACAGCGATCACGATCATGATCGTCGACATCATCCGCGTCGCCTGCGGCCCGGTGGCCAGATCGCGGATCACCGCGCGCAGGACGACCATGTTCGCGGCCCCGCCCACACCCTGCACCATCCGCCCGAAGATCAGCCAGCCGATCGACGGCGCCAGCGCGCAGATCACCGTCCCGGTCATGAACAGCGCCAGCCCTGCATAAAGCGGCGGTTTGCGCCCCGACTGGTCGGCCCAGGGGCCATAGGCCAACTGCGCGAGACCAAAGGTGATGAAATAGCCCACGATGGTCCACTGCACCGCCTGGCTGCCAACCTCGAAATCGCGCGCGATATCGGGCATCGCGGGCAGATACATGTCGATGGCAAACGGGCCGACGGCGGCCACAAGGCCAAGGATGACGGACATAAAGATCAACGAAACAGGACGGGCCATGATGGGCCTTTCTTCAAGGTGCCAATGATTTTGGATGGGTTCGGGGAGGAGACCAGCAAATACCCCGATTTCCCGACATTGGAAAGCCCCCGAGGCACGCTTTTCCGCTCTGGCCTGTCCTGGTCGCGGCAGCTAGTCTTGGCAAGACCCTGATTGAATTTGCAAAGCCCATGATGCCCGACCTCGCCACCCTCCTGCCCATGATCGCAGCCCTTGTGGTCATCGGCGCTTTCGCCGGCGTGATCGGAGGCCTTCTCGGTGTCGGCGGCGGCATCGTCCTTGTCCCCGCCTTCTTCTACGCCTTCGGCCACCTCGGCTATGGCGGCGACCAGCTGATGCAGGTCTGCGTTGCGACTTCGATGGCCACCATCGTCATCACCTCGCTGCGCTCGGTCTCCGCGCACAACAAGAAAGGCGCGGTCGACTGGACTGTCCTGAAGACCTGGGGCCCGTCTCTGGTCATCGCCGCCGCCATCGGCACCTTCGTCGCGGGCAAGGTCTCGTCCATGACGCTACAGGCCGTGTTCGGGGTACTCGCCGGCCTCGCGGGCCTCTGGATGGCCTTCGGGCGCGACCACTGGCGCCTCGGTGACGCCATGCCCGGCCAG
>JBGSVS010000530.1:0-3106 GCA_041752895.1 Tabrizicola sp. | reverse complement strand
CGGGGCCGCTCTGGAGGCTTTGGCAATGCGCGTCGAGGCGCTGATGCCGGGGTGGTCGGTGGGTGCTGCGACGCTGGCCGAAGAGGGGGCCATTGCGCGGGCCGTCGAGGGGCGGCCAGGCGGGGTAGTCTTCCCTATGTTCATGACGGGCGGCTGGTTCACACGCGTGCAGATCCCGAAGAAGCTGGCCGAGGCGGGTGCGGTGGGGTGGACGGTTCTAGAGCCCTTCGGCTGCGATCCCCTGGTGCACGATCTTTGCGTGACGATTGCGCGCGAAGTGGGGGCGGCACAGGTGATCCTTGCCGCGCATGGGTCGTTCAAGTCCTCCGTCCCGTCGGACATTGCGGCCCATGTGGCGGGGCGGATCGGGGCGGAGACAGGGGCCGATGTCGCGGCGGGCTTCATTGATCAGGACCCGCAGTTGTCAACGCTGACCGGGCGTGCGGGTGTCTGCCTGCCGTTCTTCGCGGCCGAGGGCGGGCATGTGAGCGACGATATCCCTGCGTCTTTGGCCAAGGCGGGGTTTCAGGGGCGCATCCTGCCGCCGGTGGGGCTGGACGCCCGCGTGCCGGGGATCATCGCGGCAGCGATTGCGCGTAGGTTGCCGGTGTGTGCGGCGGAGTGCCGCTGGCGCAGGTAGCCGGATCCTTTGAAGGATCCGGACCGATTTCTTCGAAGAAATCGGTGCCCGGCAGTCAGACCGTGTGCAGGTAGAGGTCGAAGTCCACTTCGCTGACTGTCCGCATCACCCGCCCATATTCGGCGGTCATGATCGCGGTGAAGGTGCGGTGCATGTCTTCCCCCAGCGCATCCTTCAGGAAATCCGACCGCTTTGCCGCGTCGATAGCCGACTTCCAATCGGTCGGGATCGCGGTGCTGCCTTCGTCCTCATAGCCGTTGCCGGTGGTTTCCGGGCCGGGGTCGATCTTGTCCCTCATCCCCTTGCGGACGCCCGCGAGCACAGTGGCGGCGACCAGATAGGGGTTTGCGTCCACCCCGGCGGGGCGATGCTCGATCCGGCGGGCCTTGATGTCCCCCGCCGGAATGCGCAGCGCGACAGAGCGGTTGTTGACGCCCCAGGTCGGGGAGACCGGCGCATAGCTTTGGCTGGCGAAACGGCGCCAGGAATTGGCGTGTGGCGCGAAGACCAGCATGGATTCTGCCATGGTCTGCTTCAACCCGCCAAGCGCGTGCAGGATCGTGGGGTTCCACTTGCCCTCGTCCTTTTCGATGAAGACGTTGTGGCCCTTGTCGTCCAGGAGCGAGACGTGGAAGTGCATGCCGGACCCGGCGTAGTTCTCGTTCGGCTTGGCCATGAAGCAGGCGACGACGCCGTGCGCGCGGGCTTGGGCGCGGACGATGCGCTTGAGGCGCATCAGGTCATCGGCGGCCTGCATGACGTTCTCGCGGTAGTGCAGGGTCAGTTCGTACTGGCCGGGGGCGTATTCGGAGATCAGTGTTTCGGCCTTGATCCCCGCCTTTTCCGCGCCAGCGTAGATGTCGCTGAACAGGGGCAGCATCCCGTGCAAATGGTCTACGGAATAGACCTCGGTCTTGGCGGACTTGCGCCGGTCAAGGACGTCGCGGGCGGGCTGCATCTTGCCGTCGGGGCCGCGTTCGGGATCAAGCAGGAAGAATTCCAGCTCGAAAGCCCCGGCGGGGTGGAGGCCTTCGGCGGCCAGGGCGTCCACCTGACGCTTCAAGGCATGCCGGGGGTCGGACGTCATCGGCGCGCCGTCCAGCATGTACATCGACATGAACACCTCGCCGCGCGGCGGCTGGGTGTTGTGCAGCGCTTTCAGCGTGCCGGGGATCGGCCAGGCGCGCAGATCGCCGTCGCCCTGATCCCAGATCAGGCCGGTCTCGTGGACATCCTCGCCACAGATGTCGAGGCCAAGGATCGAGATCGGCAGATGGCGACCATTGTTGTAAAAAGACAAAAGCTCATGCCGGCGGATGATCTTTCCGCGGCCAATTCCGTTGGCATCATGCAGGATAATGTCAAAAGCCTCGATCTCCGGATGAGCGGAAAGGAAGGCTTCGGCCTCGGCCACGGTGGAACCGGAGGGGCTGTGCGTCATGGGTTGGCCTTGAAGAGTTCGGTCAGGATGGTGTCGAAGTTGGCGATCAGCCTGTCAACCTGGCGCTTCTTCGTCGCGGGACTGACGAGCATCATGTTGTGGAACGGCGCGATCAGCGTGCCGCGGTTGATGAGCCCGGTGTGGATGGCTGCTTCGACCTGCGGCTGATGGGCGTATCCGGCTTGCGATCCGTTCTTCAAAGGCCCGGGGGCGCAGATGAATTCGACCCGCGCGCCAACCCGAACGACGTGCCAGGGGGCCTTGTGACGGTCGATGACGCGGGCAAGGCCATGGGACAAGCGCTCGGCCAGCTTCTCCATCTGGGCGTAGGTGTCGGGGGTCATCACCTCGGACAGGGTGGCGACCAGGCAGGCGAATTGCATCGGGTTGGCGGACAGCGTGGTGCCCATGCCGGTGCGGCCGGGGTCGCGCTGTGCGTCGGCTTGATGGTAGCGCTTTGCGGTATCCTCGGTCAGGCCCCAGACGGCGGTGGGCATGCCGCCCGCCACGCATTTGCCCACGACGAAGATGTCGGGGCGCAGCGAATGGACGCGGGTATAGCCGCCAAGGCCGGAGGAGATGGTGTGCGTCTCGTCGATGATGAGAAGCGCGCCGTATTTGAGCGACAGCTGGCGCAGGCCGTCGTGGAACCCGGCGTCCGGCAGGACCATGCAGGAGTTGGTCATCACCGGTTCAGTCAGGATGGCGCAGACGTTTCCTTGTGCAAGGGCGGCCTCGACCGAGGCGAGGTCGTTGAATTCGGCGCAGACGGCGGTTTGCGTGAGGTCGTTGACCTGGCCGAGAAGGCCGGGGGAGTTGACAGTGCGACCGTTCTCCAGCGACACGAAGGTGTCGTCCACCGTGCCGTGGTAGCAGCCGTTGAACACCAGAACCTTGGGTTTCCCGGTGATCGCGCGGGCGACGCGGAGGGCAAAGCGATTGGCGTCGGTGGCGGTGGTGGCGATCTGCCAGCGGAAGGGGCCGAAGCGGTCGGTCAGCAGGCGGCCGGCCTCTAGCGCGGCCTC
>JBGSVS010000529.1:0-4455 GCA_041752895.1 Tabrizicola sp. | reverse complement strand
GAACCACAGTCCTCGCGCCGGTAAAGATCGACCTCCTGCCAACGACCGTCGGCCCAAACCGTCAGACGTCCCGCCGCGCGGCCCGCCCCAGCGGTGGGTGCCAGGTCAGGCAGACCGGCCCCGCCGCCTGCCGCCTCGACTGCCAGCATCTCGAACAGAAGGCCCCGTTCGGGCGACGTGAATCCAAACCGCGCCTGATGCGCCGCCGCGAAGTCCCGGGCCATCGTTGCCGCGTCGCCGAAAGGCACCGGCAGAGACTGGTGCTGGCCCTCATACCGAAGATGCGCCGTCCACAGGACCTCGGCAGAACCGACCCCCTGCGCTGCAAGCTCTGCCACCGCAGCATCGGCCAATGCTGCAATCCGCGCATCAGCCTCGGCCACCGACTGAAGGGGGGCGTCGAACTGCACTTCCCGCAACACCCGAAGCTGTGCCAGACCCATGCCAAAAGCCGAAAGCACCCCGGCATGCGGATGGATGAAAACTGTTTTCATGCCCAGAGCATCCGCGACCCCGCAGGCATGCTGCCCCCCGGCTCCGCCAAAGCACTGCAGGACATAGCCCGTCACATCATGACCGCGCTGGACACTTATCTTCTTGATCGCATTGGCCATGTTGTCGATGGCAATCCGCAGGAAACCCTCAGCGATCACTTCCGGTGCATCACGCCTGCCGGTCGCCTGCGCCACCTCTGACGCAAGCGCCTCGAACTTCGACCGCACCACCTCGGTATCCAGCGGCTGGTTCCCATCCGGCCCGAACACCGCCGGGAAATGCGCGCGAGAAAGCCGCCCAAGCATCACGTTGCAATCGGTGATCGTCAGTGGCCCACCGCGGCGATAGCAGGCCGGGCCAGGATTGGCACCGGCGCTTTCGGGGCCGACCTGAAACCGCCCGTCCCGAAAGGCGCAGATCGACCCGCCGCCCGCAGCAACCGTGTGAATATCCATCATCGGCGCGCGCATCCGCACGCCCGCCACTTCCGTCTCGAACGATCGTTCATATTGCCCGGCAAAGTGGCTGACGTCGGTGGAAGTTCCCCCCATGTCAAAGCCAATCAGCCGATCGAAACCCGCCGCTTCACCGGTCTGCGCCATGCCGACTATCCCACCCGCAGGGCCGGACAGGATCGCGTCCTTGCCCTGAAAGCGCCCAGCCTCGGTCAGCCCCCCGTTCGACTGCATGAAGAGAAGCCGCCCCGTCGCCCGCCCCATGTCAAGCGCCCCTTCGACCTGCGCCACATAGCGCCGCAGGATCGGGGACAGGTAAGCATCGACCACCGTTGTATCGCCCCGCGCCACCAGCTTCGCCAGGCGAGAGACTTGATGTGAAATTGAAATCTGGCTGAAGCCCGCAGCCCGCGCCAGCGCACCCACCTGCACCTCATGTGCCGGGTTCAAATGCCCATGCATCAGAGCGACCGCAACGGCTCTGACCCCGTCGGCGTGGGCCAACGCCAGCGCTGAGCCGACCGCTTCAAGATCCAGAGGCCGGACCTCCTCCCCCTCGGCATCCAGCCGCCCGGGGATTTCGAACACCTGTTCGTAAAGCAGGTCTGGCCGCCGGACATCCAGCTCAAACAGCGCAGGCCGTGCCTGCGTGCCGATGCGCAACAGATCACCAAAGCCCTCGGTGATCAGCAGTGCGACCCGTTCCCCCTTCCGCTCCAGCAAAGCGTTCGTGGCAACCGTCGTCCCCATCTTGACCGCTGCAATCGCCCCGTCCGGGATCGGTTCCCCCGGGCGCAAGCCCAGACAGTCGCGGATGCCCTGCACCGCCGCATCCGGATAACGCTCGGGGTTCTCCGACAGCAGCTTTGCCGTGACCAACCGCCCGTCCGGAGCCCGTCCGACGACATCGGTGAAGGTGCCCCCCCGGTCGATCCAGAACTCCCACGCCATTCCGCACCTCCGCCCCTTTGGTGGCCCGGCCCGCGCCCGGATGCAACACTTGACCTGATCGCGACCTAAAGCACGCCCCGCCGCGCCAGGTTCTCCATCAGAGCCCGCGTGCCGAAGGTCCAGGGCGGCAGCGCATCGCAGGCCTCGACGGTGTTCACCAGCCGCCCCAGCGGGCCCGAGGAAATCGTCACCCGGTCGCCCCAGTGGTGCGTAAAGCCCTGCCCCGGCGCATCGCGGTCCTTGGTGGGGGCAAACATCGTGCCCAGGAACAGGACGAACCCGTCAGGATACTGGTGGCTGGTGTTCAGCGTCTGCGCCACGATGCTGGCCGGGGGCCGCGAGATCTGCCCCATGTCGGAATGATCCGACAAGAGGAACCCGTCCGCGCCCGCGATCTCCAGCCCCACCCGCAGGCCCTCCACCACCTCCAGCGTGAAGCCCGCATCGAACAGCCGGATGAACGGCCCCACCGCCGCCGAAGCGTTGTTGTCCTTGGCCTTGCCGAGCAGCAAAGCCGACCGCCCCTCGACGTCGCGCAGGTTCACGTCGTTGCCCAAGGTCGCGCCACAGATCCGGCCCTTGGAGTTCACCGCCAGCACCACCTCGGGCTCCGGGTTGTTCCAGGCACTGGCGCGATGCACCCCGATACCTGCCCCGCAGCCGACCGCTGCCATCGGTGGTGCCTTGGTGAAGACCTCGGCATCCGGGCCGATGCCTACCTCCAGGTATTGCGACCACATCCCCGCGGCCTGCAGCTTTGCCTTCACCGCCGCCGCGGCATCGGACCCCGGCTGCACTCCGCGCAAGGAACCGCCCAGGATGCCCGCCAGCTCTCCCCTGATCGCTTCGGCCCGCGCCGGGTCGCCTTTGGCCCGCTCTTCGATCACCCGTTCGATCATTGACCCCGCAAAGGTCACCCCCGCTGCCTTGATCGCCTGCAGATCGCAAGGTGCCAGCAGCCGCCCGCTGCGCCCCGAGCCATCTCCCGCATCCAGGAAATCATCGAGCGCCCCCAGGCGCGGGAACGTCCCCTCCAGCCGGGTTACCAGATCATCGCGCTCCAGCAGGCCCGAGACGGTGGGCGACAACCCCGTCAGATCGAAGAGATCGCCACCCCGGCACAGGACGACACAAGGCCCCCCGGCAGCTTCGGACCAGACCCGCCCGACCAGAAGGGCGTTGGCGTCATCCGGCAGGATGTCCCGGGCAGTAAGGTGCAGCGGCATGTCGGACTTCCCGTCGCTTCCGTGGCCCGTGGATCGGACCCGTGTTGCGCGCCATAGAACCCTGCCCGCACCACCCCGGCAAGCCCCCCGAACGCCTCAGCCCCCGACGCGACCCAAAAGCTCTTCGACTTTCGGCCCCAGTCCCTCGACGATCAGCTTCACGCCTTCGGGGTTCGGATGGATACCGTCCGCTTGCATGAACGCGGTCAACGAGGCCGGGTTCGCCGGATCGGCCCCTGCCGCCCGCAGTCCCGCGAAGAAATCCTCGGCCAGCACCGCCCCGTAGGCCTGCGCCAGATCGCCGTACAACCCGTCGAACGCAATCTTATACTCCGGCCCGAAATTCGCCGTCGCCTTCATCCCGACCAGCAGGACCGGCAGGTCCCGCGCCGCCGCTTCCTTCAGGATGCCGTCCAGGTTCCGCTTCGCCTCGCCCGGGTCGATCCCGCGCAACAGGTCGTTCCCCCCAAGCGTCACGATCAGCGCATCCGCGTCCGGCCCCAAGGCCCAGCCAACCCGCGCCATCCCGCCTGCCGTGGTATCACCGGAAACCCCGGCATTCTGCAGCACAACATCGTGTCCCCGCGCCTCAAGCCAGCCCTCCAGCTGCGGCACAAGACCCGTGGCTTGATCGGCCAACCCATAGCCCGCCGTCAGGCTGTCGCCGAGTGCCACGATCGTGACCGGCTCGGCCATTGCCAAACTTGACAGTGCCAAGACTGCACATGCAGCATTGCGCAACCGCCGGAATGCGCCATATCCGGTGGATAGCCCTACCTGAAGGACCCTTTGCATGACCGATCCCGTTCTCGCGCTTACCGATGCGCGGCTGACCCTTGCCGGCAACGCCGGTCCGGTCGAGATTCTGAAGGGCATCACCCTCCAGGTCCACAAGGGCGAAACGGTGGGGCTGATCGGGCCATCGGGGTCGGGCAAGTCGTCGCTCCTCATGCTTATGGGCGGGTTAGAGCGTGCCACCGGCGGCAAGGTTCTTGCCCTGGGGCAGGACCTGACCGCGATGAACGAAGACGCGCTCGCCCGCTTCCGTCGGGGGAATATGGGGGTTGTGTTCCAATCCTTCCACCTCATTCCGACAATGACCGCGCTTGAGAACGTGGCGCTGCCCCTGGAACTTGCAGGCGCAGCGGACGCCTTCCAGCGGGCCGAGGCGGAACTGACCTCGGTCGGATTAGGCAAGCGGATGCACCATTACCCCAGCCAGATGTCGGGCGGCGAACAGCAGCGCGTGGCCCTGGCCCGTGCGGCCGCCCCGCGCCGGTATCGCCCACGAAAACATGATGTTCTACGGCACCGCCGGTCTCGCCTAC
>JBGSVS010000528.1:0-2025 GCA_041752895.1 Tabrizicola sp. | reverse complement strand
TCTCGACGTGGCGGTGGTGATCGACAACCACCTGATCCTGGCCGAGCGTCTGGGGTTGGACGGCGTCCACCTGACCGACGGGTCGCGCAACGTCAGGAAGGCCCGCAAGGACCTGGGCGCCGATGCCATCGTCGGGGCTTTCTGCGGCACCTCGCGGCATGACGGGATGACGGCGGGCGAAGCTGGGGCGGACTACGCGAGCTTCGGCCCCATCGGTGCGACGACCCTCGGCGACGGCAGCCGGGCCGAGCTCGACCTGTTCGAATGGTGGTCCGAGGTGATCGAGGTCCCGATCATCGCCGAAGGCGCGCTGACTGCCGAGCTGGTGGCAAAGTTCGGCCCGGTGACCGACTTCTTCGCCGTGGGCGAGGAGATCTGGGGGGCCGACAACCCGCTTTCCGCGCTGAAGGTCTTGATCAAGCCACTGGGCTGATCGCCCTTAGACAAAGACCTCACGCGTCAGATGCATGATCACATGCGGGCGCTCGACGCCCAAGGCTTTGCAGAACCTGCGGTCGCGGCCGGTTTCCACGAAACCCAGCTTTCGCAAGACATTGGCCGAGCGCAGGTTGCCTTCGAAGTAGCCCGAGGCGAGCCTGCCGCCCCCGCCCGCGAAATGAGCAGCGACAAGACACCGCGCCGCTTCGGTCGCATAGCCGCGACCATGGGCACGCGGGTCTAGCCAATAGCCAAGCAAGTCGTCAGACAACCCGACAAGACCGACAAACCCTTCGGCGTCTTCGATGACGAACTCTTCCCCAGGGGCGGCGACCTCGTTGAGAAAGGAGTGGAAGTCCGCGACCGAATAGGGATGTGGAACCGGGATCAGCCACCCCGAAACCGTGATGTCGTCAATCGCAACCACAACCGCCGCCTCGTCCGATGTGACGAGCGGCCGCAGCGTCAGCCGCTCGGTCCAGTAGTGCGTCGCCAACGCCATCAGTCCAGCTTGCGGATATAGGTCCAGGTCGGCACGTTCTCGCCCCGCGCGACCGAAAAGCTTTCGGCGTCGCCCAGATACTGAAAGCCCGCGTTGGTCAACACCCGCGCCGAGCCCGGGTTGTCCTGAAACGCTTCTGCGAACATCGTGCAGTTCTTCTGCGGGTTTGCAGTGACCAACGCCTGAACGGCCTCGGACGCGATGCCGTGGTTCCAGAAGGCCGGTGCCACCCAGAAGGCAACTTCGGACTGGCCCCGGTCCATCTTTTTAAGCGAGATCACCCCCAGCACCTCAGGCAGAGCTGACCGCGAGCCATCCATGACCCAGATGTCCTCCTCGGCCCCCGCAGTCATTGCTCGCGCACAGAACGCCTCGGCCACACCCGGAGGCAGGGGATGCGGAATGCCCTGAGTCGCCTCGGCCACGCGCTTGTCGCCTGCATAAAGCGCAAAAAGCCCGGCATCGGACTTCCGCACGGGGCGAAGCGTGAAGCGGTCTGTCGCAATCTCGACCGGCGGGACGATCTTCTCCAGGATCATGGCTTCCCTCCTTTGAAGCGCATGTGGGGATTGTCGGTTATCCCTGCAATCGCCCGAATGTTTGGCCCTTTCGCGGCAATGCGTAGCGGACTGCCACATTTCCCGCACCGAGCCCCGCAAACGAGAAAGGGGACCGGCCGTTCCGCCGATCCCCCATCTACAATCCGATTGTAAACGTTCGGCTTATTCGGCTGCCACCTTGGCGGGGAGAACCGAAATGAAGGTGCGGCCCTTGAGCCCCTTCTTGAACGTCACATGGCCTTCGACCTTGGCGAAGATCGTGTGATCGGTGCCCATGCCGACGCCCTCGCCCGGGAACCAGGTGGTCCCGCGCTGGCGGCAGATGATATTGCCGGGAATAGCAGCCTGACCGCCGAAAAGCTTGATGCCCAGGCGACGACCGGCGCTGTCGCGACCGTTGCGGGATGAACCGCCTGCTTTCTTGTGTGCCATCTGGGATTACTCCTGCGCTGCAGCGGCCTTGGCGGCACGCTTCGGTTTCTCGGCCGGGGCAGCTGCCTTGGCAGCACCCGGAGCCTCATGCGC
>JBGSVS010000527.1:0-2129 GCA_041752895.1 Tabrizicola sp. | reverse complement strand
CGTGGTCGGCATTCTGGTGCAGATGCAGGCGGCGGACCGCACGTCGCGCGCACAGACCGCGCGCGAGGCTTTTGCAGCGCACCTGACGTTGGCCGTTGCCAACCCCGATTTCGCCGAACCGGACGACCCCTGCGCCCTGATCGCGTCACCCAAGGGCGGGGCCTATGCGGCTTATGTGGACCACCTCCTCTACGCGGCCGAACTGATGCTGGAGGCTGAACCCGGCTGGGAACCGACCTTCCACGCCAGCCTTGCGCCCCATGCCGCCCAAGTCTGTGCCGGGATTGATGCGGGCGACGAAGACGATGCGATGACCGCGATGCTGGCGGGGTTCCGCGCCTCCGCCTGCACCGCGGCACCCGTCTGTGTGGCAGACGACGGAGAGGGGCCATGACGACGCCCCGCAGCACGACCCGCGCATTCGCTTTGCAAGCTGGCGACGCTCTGCCACAGTCGGCGGAACAATCGGGCGGCTGCACCGAACGGAAGGGACACCCATGACAGACCCCTCTTTCGCCATCGAGCTGAAGGGCATCTCCAAGGCCTTCGGGCCGGTGCAGGCGAACAAGGACATCAACATCGCGGTGCCGAAGGGCACGATCCACGGGATCATCGGCGAAAACGGCGCGGGCAAATCGACGCTGATGTCGATCCTCTACGGGTTCTACAAGGCCGATTCCGGCGAGATCTTCGTGAACGGCCAGCCAACCCCCATCCCCGACAGCCAAAGCGCCATCCGCGCCGGCATCGGCATGGTCTTCCAGCACTTCAAGCTGGTGCAGAATTTCTCGGTCCTGGAAAACATCATCCTCGGCGCCGAGGAAGGGCAGATGCTGAACACCTCCTTGTCGAAAGCGCGCAAGGAATTGGAACGGTTGGCGCGGGATTATGAGCTGGACGTCGACCCTGACGCCTTGATCGAGGATCTGTCGGTGGGCCACCAGCAGCGGGTGGAGATCCTGAAGGCGCTATACCGGCAGGCCGACATCCTGATCCTGGACGAACCGACGGGCGTGCTGACCCCGGACGAGGCGGACCACCTGTTCCGCATCCTGAAAGGGCTGAAAGATCAGGGCAAGACGGTGATCCTGATCACCCACAAGCTGCGCGAGATCATGGAGGCCACGGACAACGTCAGCGTCATGCGGCGCGGCTCGATGGTCGCTACGGTGAAGACCGCCGAGACTTCGCCGGAACAGCTGGCCGAGCTGATGGTGGGCCGCAAGGTGCTGCTGGAGGTCGAGAAGGCCCCGGCCAAGCCCGGTGAGGTGGTGCTTTCGGTTCAGGACCTGCGGGTCCGCGATGAGCACAAGGTGGAACGGCTGAAGGGCGTCAGCTTCGAAATCCGGGCGGGCGAGATTCTGGGGATTGCCGGGGTTGCGGGGAACGGTCAGTCCGAGCTTCTGGCGGCGCTTGGCGGGATGCAGTCCGCGACCGGTGCGATTGCACTGAAGGGGGCGGCGCTGCCTTTGTCCGGCGCGGGGTCCGACGGCCAAAGCCGCCGTCGTGCCGGGATTGCGCATGTGCCGGAGGACCGGCATCACTACGGCCTGATCCTGGACTTCGCGGCCTGGGAAAATGTGGCCTTCGGCTATTTCAACGAACCCGAATACCAGAAGAACGCGCTCTTCATGGACAACGACGCGATCCGCGCCGACACCGAACGGAAGATGGCCAAGTTCGACGTCCGCCCGCCGATCCCGACGCTGGCGGCCAAGTCCTTCTCGGGCGGGAACCAGCAGAAGATCGTCGTCGCGCGAGAGATCGAACAGAACCCGGCGTTGCTTCTGATCGGCCAGCCGACGCGCGGCGTGGACATCGGCGCGATCGAGTTCATCCACAAGCAGATCATCGCCTTGCGCGATGCGGGGGCTGCGATCCTGCTGGTCAGCGTGGAACTGGACGAGATCATGAGCCTGTCAGACCGCATCGCGGTGATGTTCGACGGCAAGATCATGGGCTTCCGCGATCCGGAGAAGACGGATGAGCGGGAACTTGGCCTGCTGATGGCCGGGGTGACGGGAAAAGGGGAAGCAGCATGACCTGCAACCAGCCCCCCACCCCCTTCCCCTCCCCACGGTGGGGGAGGGGAGGCGCTCTGCCCGCATCGTTGCAAGGGATGCCTGACG
>JBGSVS010000526.1:0-1884 GCA_041752895.1 Tabrizicola sp. | reverse complement strand
CCCCGGCCGAGGATCTGCGCCCGCCCCTGTCGGTCGCGAACTTCATCCGCGCGCTGCAGTTCCCCGAAACGCCCGAGGACAGGGAAGGCTTTCGCGCCCTGCGGCTGGCGCTGGAGGATCGCACCTCGGCCAAGCTGGTGCGGGCGGCGCAGGATGTGCTGACGCTGCTAAGCCAGGATGGCATCTACGTCGACGACCTGCAGCCCGACCTTTGCCACCCCGAGCTTTGGCGCCGCTTTTCCGGCGGAGAACGGGGCCGGTCGATTGCGGCGCTGGGCGGGATCCGGGACCGCACCTCCTTGGCGCTGACGGCGGCGCGGATGAAGTCCGACCCGGTGTTCCGCGATGCCGCGCACCATTTCCTGCGCACCTTCGACAAGACCTTCGCGGCGTTTGAGCCGAACGCCAGCGATGCCGAGCTTGCCGATCTGGCCGATACCCGGACCGCCCGGGCCTTCATGCTGTTCGGTCGGGTGACGGGGACCTTTGACTAAGGGCACTTGGTGGGTCGAAATCGCTTCCAATTGCCGCGCCAGTCACGCCGGGGGATGTAACCCTGTTCTTGCGGGCTTATATACCGTCCATCAGAATTCCAACCGCATGAGGTTCCAGATGGCCATCCGCATCAACGACATCGCCCCCGATTTCACCGCCGACTCCACGGCCGGAACGCTCCGGTTCCATGAGTGGCTGGGCGACAGCTATGGCATCATCTTCAGCCATCCGCGCGACTTTACCCCGGTTTGCACGACGGAGTTCGCTGCGGTGGCGCAGCTTGCCCCGGAATGGGCCAAGCGCAACACCAAGGTGATCGGCGTTTCGGTCGACAACGTGGAAGACCACGGCAAGTGGAAGCGCGACATCGAGGCTTTTGGCGGTGCGCCCGCCGATTTCCCGATCATCGACGACACCAGCCTGACGGTCGCCAAGGCCTATGACATGCTGCCCGCCGACTTCTATCTGCCGACCGAAGGCCGGACGCCCGCGAACTCGGCCACGGTGCGGACGGTGTACATCGTGGGTCCCGACAAGAAGATCCGGCTGTCGATGACCTATCCGATGTCGATCGGCCGCAACTTCGCCGAGATCCTGCGCGCGCTGGACGCGGTGCAGAAGACCGACGGCGTGCCGCTGGCGACGCCCGCGAACTGGGTGCCGGGGCAGGACGTGATCGTGGCGCTGTCGCTGAACAACGATCAGGCCAAGGAGCGCTTTGGCGAGCTCGACATCAAGCTGCCCTATCTGCGCTTCGCCAAGGCGTAGCAGAACCGCCTGATTATTGGGCAAGTTGCCTGATTCAGAAGCATGTGAGGGGTCGAGTCGCGCAGGCGGTCTCGGCCCTTTTGCTGCCCGCGCGTTCCGGTTTGCGGGCGCGCCCGCGCGGTCCCTAAAACTGGGGCATCATGCCGCGCGACAGCCTTTCCCTTCCGACGATCCGCCAACGGGCCTTTGGTCAGGCCTCGGTGCGTCTTGGCCTGCGCGGGCAGACGACCCATTTGCAGGACCTGTCACAGGCCGGGTCCGCGCGGGCGATGCTGCCCCGGTCGGCCCCGGACTGGCCGGAGGTGGTGTTCCTGAACACCTCGGGCGGGCTGACCTCCGGCGACCGGATCGGGTTCGCGCTGGGCCTGGGCGACGGGGCAAAGGCGCAGGCGACGACGCAGACGGCGGAACGGGCCTATCTGGCGCTGGAGGGTCCGGCGTCGTTGACCGTGGCGATGACGGTGGGCGCGGGGGCCGATCTGGTCTGGGCGCCGCAAGAGACGATCTTGTTCGAAGGCGCGGATCTTGACCGGCGGACCGAGATCGACCTGGGCGAGGGCGCGTCCTGTTTGCTGCTGGAGATGGTGGTGCTTGGTCGCCGGGCAATGGGTGAACGGCCCC
>JBGSVS010000525.1:0-3095 GCA_041752895.1 Tabrizicola sp. | reverse complement strand
TAGGCGCGTGCGATCATCGCCATCGACCCTGGCACCATCAGCGCCGCACCGACGCCCTTGATCGCCCGAGCCGCGATCATCTGCCCGGGTGTGACCGCCGCAGCGCAGGCCAGCGAGGCCGCGACAAACACCAGGATGCCGATTGAGAAGACCCGCGCGATGCCAAAGCGGTCGCCCATCGCTCCGCCGACCAGGACCAGCGACGACAGCGTCAGCAGGTAGGATGCATTGATCCACTGCGCCTCGGCCAGGCTCGCCCCCAGCGCCTCGCGCATCGCGGGCATGGCGATCGAGGTCACCGAGCCGTCGATGAACCCCATCGACGACGCCAGGATCGCCGCCCAGAGGATGATCCGCCGATCACCCTTTGCACAGAAGGAAACGGGCACCGGAGTGCCCTCCGATGCCCGCATGACGGTCATGTCTTGATCGGCTTATTCGGCGTCGGTTGCCGCTGGCGTGTCCAGGCGCACGGTCCCGGCGGGGCTGCGGCCATTGGCCAGCGGGTCTTCCTGCCGCTGCACCGAGCCTTCGAAATGCGCGCCGGATTCGATGGCGATGGTCTTGTGGATGATGTCGCCTTCGACACGCGCGGTCGACGTGAGGCGGACCTTTAGCCCGCGCACGCGACCGATGACCCGGCCGTTCACGACGATGTCGTCGGCCACGATCTCGCCGCGGATGGTGGCGCTTTCGCCCACGGTCAGAAGATGCGCGCGGATGTCGCCTTCAACGGTGCCTTCGACCTGGATGTCGCCCGTGGTGCGCAGGTTGCCCACGACGGTCAGGTCCGACGACAGGACCGAGGCCACCGCCTTGCCCTTCGGCGCCGAAGGGGTGAAGTCCATCGAGGGCTTGGTCATCGGGGTCTCCGGGGCTTTGGGCTTCTCGGCCTCGGCTTTGGGGCCTGGCTCGTTGATGCGGCTTTTAGAAAACATTCTTCGCTGCCTTTATGAAGGTCATCGGATTTACAGCGGTGCCGCCGAGGCGGACCTCGTAGTGAAGGTGCGTGCCGGTGGACCGGCCTGAGTTGCCCATATCACCGATCCGGTCGCCGCGCGAGACCCTTTGTCCCACCTCGACCCGGATCTGGCTCAGGTGCGCATAGCGGGTTTCAACGCCGAAATCGTGCTGGATCTTGACCAGGCGGCCATAGCCGTTGTCCCAGCCGGCATGCACGATCGTGCCGTCGGCGGTGGCATAGACCGGGGTCCCGTAGCTGCCGGCCATGTCGGTGCCTTCGTGCATCCGGGTGCCAGCGCCCTTGGGGTCGCGACGGTAGCCGAAGCCCGAGGTCCAGCGGAAACTGTCCTTGACCGGCATCGCGAACGGCAGCTTGAAGGCCGCGATCCGGTACATGTTCATCCGGTCAAGGCCGGTCAGGATCGCATTCGCCCGCAGCTCTTCCGCCGTCGGTGCCCCGCCCGAGGTCGAGAACGAGATCGGCGTCAGCGGACCGCCCTGGCCGGAATACCCCTCGCGCACGGCGTCGATCAGGTCTTCGGGTGACATGCCTGCCTCGCGGAACATGTTGTCCAGAGGTTCGACCGAGATGGTCAGCGCCTCTTCCAGCTTGGTGAAGATCGCGTCGTTGCGCAGTTCCAGCGCCTCTTTCGCATCGGCGATCAGCTGGACTTCCTCGCGCGCGGCCTCGACTTCGGCCAGGTCCTCGTTGCGCGCCTCGGCCGCATCGCCAAGCGCCCCGGTCAGGAATTCCAGCGTGGCAATCGTGTCCGCCGCGCGGCCTGCCTCGGTCGCGCCACCGGTCTGCGTGTTCAACGCTAGCGTCACCCGCTCGACCTCGGCAAGCGCCAGGTCGCGTTCCTTGATCGCCTCGCGCAGCGTGTTCTGGATCGCCTCGATCCCGGTTTCCAGCTCTTGCCGCCGGTCTTCCGAAGCAAGCAGACGCTCTTGCATCTCCGAAACCTGGGTCAGCGCGATGTTGAAGCGTTCCTGCGCGCGGACCGCCTCTTCCGCCCGAAGGTCGCGGTCGGAGGACAGGCTGTTCAGCCGTTCTTCGTACAGCGCCTGCTGGCGGACCGACTGTTCGCGCGCCGATCCGGCCCCGATACTGTCCATCATGATCAGCGCGGTGGCGACGATGGTCCAGGCAAGGGCCAGCGTGCCGCCGACCAGCGCGATGATCTGGGTCGCGGGACGCAAACGGATAAAGCGGGTTTCGGTGTCGGATTTCAGGAACAGCCGTTGTTCGGGAAAGTGCCGCTCAAGGCTTTGGTGGACGCGGTAGGCTAGGCGATTCAGCACGTTGGGGTCATCCGTTCATGGCCTCGGGCGAGGCCTGGCAGCGTTACCCCAAAGCGCATGGCCCCGGGCTTGAACCTGATTAGCCAGCCCGTTTCAGGGCCGCAACAATTTTGACCCGATTACGGGTTATTCCGCGTGCGACAGGGATTTTATCGGCAAGAAACCGCCGATTATCCGGCCCGATCCGCCAGCGGCCAGTAGAAGTCGGGCGGCAGGCCCGCGTCGGCCCGCTTGGCCTCGTTGAAAGGGGGTTTCAGGGACCCGCGGAAATAGAGGCGGACGAGGGCGTGGAACACCTCCTTCGGGTCGGTCCCGTCCCGCCCACAGAGCCAGTTGAACCATTTCGAACCATAGGCGACATGGGCGACCTCCTCGGCATAGATCACCTCAAGCGCTGCAAGGGCCTGAGTCTCGCCGGATTTGCGGAAGATCTCGATCATCCCCGGCGTCACGTCAAGCCCCCGCGCCTCAAGCACCATGGGCACCACGGCAAGGCGGCCGTGCAGATCGCCCATTGTGTCCTCGGCGGCGCGCCACATGCCGGCATGGGCGGGCAGGGCGCCGTAATGGCTGCCCATCGCTTCAAGACAGTCGGCGATCAGGTTGAAATGCTTGGCTTCTTCATCAGCTGCCTTGACCCAGTCGTCGTAAAAGCCCATCGGCATCGGCTGGTCGGCAAAGCGGGCGATGATGTCCCAGTGCAGGTCGACGGCGTTCAGTTCGATATGGGCCACGGCGTGAAGGAGCGCGATCCGCCCCTCGGGCGATCCGGGGCGGCGGCGGGGGACGTCCTTCGGGGACAGAAGCTCGGGCCTTTCGGGCCGGGCCGG
>JBGSVS010000524.1:0-6860 GCA_041752895.1 Tabrizicola sp. | reverse complement strand
AGGCGGGCACGCCCCAGACCTCCGGCGATCTGGCCGCTCACCAATGCATTTCCTACTCGGGCGGCGGCGATTGGAGGTTCCGCGCCGGTGCGCGCTGGCTGTCGGTGCGACCCATGGGCCGCTTGCGGACGGACAGCGGTGAGACGATCGTTCAGTGGGCGACAGCAGGCCTTGGCATCGGCAATGTGCCTGCCTATCTGGCCAGCGGAGCCGTGAAAAGCGGTGCGCTGGTGAAGCTTTTGCCCGAATTTCCGCAGCCCGAGTTTGGCGTCTACGCGCTGCGTCCGCCCGGATCGCGTGCGCCCGCCCGGGTCAATCTGCTGATTGAGGCGCTGGTCGGGCAGCTGAAAAGCTGCAAGGACCTTTGCGACTAGGCCGTTGGTTCGAAGGCCGGTCGCAGTGTCTGCGGGTTTCGGCCAAGCTGCCGCTTGGGTTTGCACTGGGGTCGTTTTGCGTCATCGACGTTGTGCCGCGAAGACTCAGCGGTGTCGCAGCGCGCGGGACAGCTCGCGTGCAAGGTCGATGAAGACCTTGACGGCCGCGGGTGGGTTCTTTCGGCTGGGATAGTAAAGACACATGGGCGACAGGGGCGGGGTCCAGTCCTCCAGCACCCGCACAAGACGTCCCGCCTGAAGGTCGTCGCGCAGGTCGGATTCCATGAAGAAGCCGATCCCGATGGACTCAAGAACCGCGATCCGCGCGAGGCTGGCTTCGTCCACCGTGATCGGACCGTCGACATCGATCTGCAGCGGCTGGCCCTCCGCCTCGAACTGCCAGCGAAACAGCGCGCCGTTCGGCAACCGGGTCCGGATGCAGGTATGCGCCAGCAGATCGGATGGCACCTTCGGCTGTGCGTGGGTTTCGAAGTAAGCAGGCGTTGCGACCACGGCATAGCGCCTGGGGGGCGCGACCGGGATGAAGATCATGTCTGAGGGCAAAAGGTTCTGGCTGCGGATGCCGAAGTCGAAACCGTCCGCAAAGATGTCGACCAGATTCCCTTCGGTGACCAGATCGATCCGCACGTCGGGAAACCTGCGCAGAAATTCAAGGATAAGCGGCGACAGGATCTCGCGGCCAGCGGTCGCGAAGGTGTTAATGCGCAGCACCCCGGACGGCGTGTCCTGCTGCGACTGGACCGTGTCGAGCGCCTGATGGATGTCCTTCAGCGCCGGGGTGATCTGATCAACGAACTTCTGCCCCGCGCCCGTCAATGAAACGCTGCGTGTCGTCCGGTTGAAAAGGCGCACGCCCAGCTGCCCCTCAAGCTTGGCGATCGCGCTGCTGAGGGCGCTTGTCGACATCCCAAGATCAAGTGCTGCGGCCCGGAACGACCCTCTGCGGCTGATCGCAAGCACTGCGTCAAAGTCGGTCAGGTTGATGTTCCGCATTGTCCTGATAATCAGCATTACCCATCCGGATTTATCCTGATTATCAGGACCACGGCAAGCCGCTACCTTGGACCCACACAGTCAAGGAGACCAAACCATGCAATACTACCAAGTCTTCATCAGCGCCGAGCAGACCGCCCAGGCCTACCGGATTCTCGGCGCTTTGATCGCCAAGCAGCTTGTCTTTGGCGGCCCAATCGTCGGCGGTCCGGCGAAATTCCTGTGGAATTTCAAGGACAGCGATGTGCCCGAAAGCATGCGTCAGCCCAAGCTTCTGACGCTGGAGCAGGACTACAAGTATATCATCACTTACACCCGTGAGGACCTGAAGGACGACCTGGTCGACGTGGCCGAAGCGGCGTCGCTGGAAGAAGTCTGCATGATTTCGTTCCTGCCGATGGAACCCAACCACTCGCTGCGGTTGCTTCTGGATGCCTCGTTCGAAGGGCACGGCCAAGCGGCCGAACCGGAATCCGTCGACGCGGTGGTGGCCCTGACCTTTGTGCCCAAGGCACAGATCCCGACCCGCACCAAAAGCTCGACCGGCCCCGTGGGCAGCCGTCGCTGAACCCCGGCCTTACAAGGAGAATGACCATGACCATCACCCTGCCGCGCGTTGTCGCCGACTACTTTGCCCTGGACAAGACGCGCAATGCTCAGGCGATTTCAGACCACTTCACCCCGGGCGCTGTCGTTGTCGATGAGGGCAACACCTATACTGGCCGCGAGGCGATCCGGCAGTGGATGGCGAATGCCTCGACCAAGTACACCTATACGGTCGAGCCTTTTGCCGTGGCAGAGGTTGCGGGCAAAGTCGTGGTGACCAGCCATCTTGTCGGCAACTTTCCCGGCAGCCCCGTGGACCTGCGCTACCTTTTCGTCCTTGCCGACGACAAGATCGCCAGGCTGGAGATCGTTCCGTCCTGATCCGCCGGACCGATGCCCCGCATCCGCCCACCTACCAAAGGATAGGGTTTGGATACCTTCGCATAGGTCCCGGCCAAGGTCAGGCCAGCTAAAGTCTTATCACCGCATCCAATGGTGCGGCGGAGACACCGATGAGCATTCCCGAACGTGCAGTCCCCCAAGCAAAGCAACGGATCGTGCCCATCGGCATGGCCGCGACCCCTCTGCCGCCACTCCCCGGTGGATGGGTCGCGACCGGCCCCGAACAACCAGGTTTTTGCCCCAGAAAGGAAAGCAAATGAACCGTCTCTCTCTTGCTCTTGTCATCACCATGGCTGGCGCCGGCATCGCTGCCGCGCAGGCGTTCAACCCGACCGAGATGTCGCAGGGACTCGACATGCTGCAGGTGCAGCTGAACAACATGATCTCGACCCATGGCATCGCGGTGAACGTCGATGAACTGACCGTCGCGCAGGTGGCCGAAGTCATCGCACGCGTCAACGATGGGGCCGACACCAAGCAGGAAATCGAAGAAGCGATCGAGCTGGCGCGGGGCCGTTAACCCGCGACCGTCCCCAGACCAGCGGCGTCCTGCCCGGATCGGGCGGGACGTCCCACACCAGAGAGGACCCTGCACCATGGCACGCATTGACACGCTGCATCGGCGTGCCCGGCTTGGGATGGTTTTCGCCATGCTCATCTCCGGTCATGCACACGCCCAGGGACTTGGGCAGGGCGAGATGGAATTGATGAATGAAGGCCACACCGGCGTTGTCTATCCAGACGCGGGCAGTGAACTTTCGGGCGAACTCAAGGGCTCGCTGCGGTTCGAGCCGATCACGATGCTGGGTGATCTTTACCGCAAGGACATCGTCCTTCTGATGCGTCATGGCCCGACCGACTGGTCGCAGATCGACTTGCGCGGGGTGGACCCCAAGGACTGCGCCCACCAGCGCATGCTGACGCCCTTCGGACGCGAGGCGATGCAACAGCTGGGCATGCATCTGGCGGTCAGCGAAATTCTTCCGACTGAAATCAGGGTCAGCCCATGGTGCCGCAATGCCGATACTTTCGCCGCGCTGATGGACGGCATCGGGCACGTCAACCCGGATTACCCGCAGTCTGTCCTGGCCATGGAGGACCCCGGTCTTGGCCTTTTGCTGTCCTTGGGCGGCGCGGCGTCGGTTGTTCCGATCACGGATGCGATCGACGAGTGGCAAGCTCGTGGACCGACCGGGCCTTTGCTCTTGATCACGCACTACACGAACATCGAAGAGCTGACAGAGTTCAAGGTCTATGAAGGCGAGATCCTTGTCCTTGACCCCGCGTTGGACAACCGCGTTCTGGGATACTTGCGCATGGACTCGGCGAAACCCGACGCGATTCACTTCGACATCCAAAATGTCGACCGTAGCTCAGACTGATCGGGCCCCTGTCGGGCCTGTCAGAATAAAGCTCTGGTGAAGTGTTCCACCGCGCGCCCGCCCCGTAAACTGCCGGCCGATACACTACCGGATCAGCGTCTTCTGACTATGACCGGCCCGCAGATCGCCCTCCTGGGCGAGATGACGAGTGTCCGGTTCCGGCCCGTCGCCAACGGTCGTCCCTAGCTGTGCGCCGCGCCGCAGTCTCCCTAAACTGCTCGCTAGCGCCTGCTACCACGAACGCATCGCTGCAAGAGACCCTGGCCGCCAAACTGCAGAAATCCAGCTACGCATTGCCCTGATGAACCGCTTCTCAGCACTCCGAACCGCCGAGACCGTTCGCGTGGACTGAGGCTGAAGCGGAGAGAGGCCCTTACGCCTCAGACCTGAACTGCGCAAAAAACGCCGACCCAAGCGCAAATTGCATGAGGGGTCCCATGATGAGTGTGAACCAGCTACACCCATATTCTTCTTTGATATCAAGGGAAATGGCGGACCCGGAGCGATTCGAACGCCCGACCCTCAGATTCGTAGTCTGATGCTCTATCCAGCTGAGCTACGGGTCCGCAATGGCCGGCGATGTAGCCCCCTGCGGCTTGCAATGCAAGGGCGAAATCACGTCGCGGGGTCGGTCGATCCCTTTGGCAGGTGGATTGCGAACTCGGTGCCTTCGCTGTCACTGCGGGCAAGCTCCAGCTTGCCGCCATGTCCGCGCACAAGTTCGGCGGCAATGGCAAGGCCAAGTCCGGTTCCACCCTTGCGCGTCCCGCCCTGGAAGGCCGCGAAAAGGTGCTCACGCGCCCTGGGCGGCAGGCCGGGGCCGGTGTCGCCGACGCGGATCCACCATTCTGCCTCGTCCTCGCCCGCCGAGACCTCTATGGTGCCGGGCTGGCCGGTGGCCTCGATGGCCTGGCGGGCGTTGCGGATCAGGTTCGACAGGATCCGGTACAGCTGTTCGCCATCAGCACGGATGGTCAGGCCCGACGGAACCTCGATCAGGCAGGTGATCGTGGTTTCGGTGCCCAGGCCCTCACCTTCGGCGATCTCGCCAACCAGCTGTGCCAGATGCAGCCGCTTGAGCTGCGGGGGAGGTTCCTCGGCCTTGCCGAAGGTTAGCGTCGCCTCGCAGAGTGACACGGCGCGGCTGATCGAGTTCACCAGTTTCGGGGCCGACCGGGCCACAGCGGGGTCGGCGCTGCCTTCGATGCGGTCGGCGAACAGCTGTGCTGTGGTCAGGATATTGCGCAGGTCGTGGCTGATCTTTGCGACCGCGCTCCCAAGTTGGGCCAGCCGTTCCTTCTGCCGCAAGGCACCAGTCAGCTGCGTCTGCATCGACTGCAGCGCCTCTTCGGCCATCCGCAGCTCCTCGACATCGGCATTCGGCGCGATCACGTGGCGGGCGTCTTCGGGTGCTTCGGCATAGGCCTGCATGTGCAGGACCACCCGGCGGATCGGCAGCACCAACAGTCGCCGTACCGCGAGGAACAGAAGGAACGCTGTCACCACCGAGATCAGGGCGGACAGGACCAGGATCCGCAAGCCGTAGTCGACCATCGCGTCACGCAGAGGCCGGGTTTCCATCGTGACTTCGATCAGCGTGCCTGCGTCCTGGACCGGATAGCCGATCACCCGGATGATGCGGTTTTCCGGATCAAGCAGGCAGGCAAAGGCATCGCGGATCAGCTCCCACGGACCCGCCATGCGCAGATCGAACGAGTCGTAGATATCGCCCGGCACCGGCGAGGACAGGACCAGCTGGCGCACCTCGTCGCGGCGGAGGACGACGTTGTAAACCTCGGCATTGGCCAGAAGCTCGGTCTCCAGCTCGGGCGAGACCATGTCTTCGGCGGCAAGCTGGGTCAGGGCGGCGATCTGCGCCTGCTTCAGCCGCGTCAGCATGAAGTCGGCCCGATACCGCGCGATGGAGGGCACGAAGATCAGGACTTCGGCCAGCATCACGAAGATGACGGTCAGGATCAGGAAGCGCCCGGAAAGCGTTCGCAGAAAGCTCTTGCGTCTGTCAGTCACCCGAACCTTCCTTGTCCGGCTTCATGGGACCCAACGCTGCACCAGGCGCACGAAGCGTTTCAGCACGGGATTGCCGAACAGTTTCGGGGCAAAGTAAGCGCCCGCCGCGCGTTTGGAAACCTCTCCCAGCGTCGGATAGGGTGCGACCATGCCGGCGATGGCCGACATCTTGAGCCGGACGCTCAGCGCAAGCGCCCAGAACCCGATCAGCTCGCCCGCCTGCGGACCGACGATGGAGGCTCCGACGGGGCGACCTTTCACCACCATGACCTTCACCAGCCCCTTCGTCTTGCCCTCGGCCATGGCACGGTCGTTATGGGCAAATTCGGCGCGGACGACGGTCAGCGCGTCGCCGTGCGCCTTGCGGGCTTCGGCCTCGGTCAGGCCAACCTGCGCCAGTTCCGGGTCAGTATAGGTCGCACGCGGAATGGCGCGAGGGTCGGCCTTTGCGGGCAGACCCAGCACGGCCTGGCGGATGACCAGCCCCGCGTGCCAGCTCGCGACATGGGTGAACTGCAAGCCCCCCGCCGCGTCACCCACCGCATAGACCCGCCGGTTCGACGACCGAAGACGCGCATCGACTGTCACGCCTTTGGGAGTATAGGCGACCCCGGCGGCTTCCAGGTTCATCCCCTCAAGCGCCACCTTGCGCCCGACCGCCATCAGAAGGTGCGACCCTTTCACCTGCGATCCGTTGCCCAGTGTGACTTCGACGGCCCCTGCCTGGCCTGCCAGACGCACCACGGGCTGGCCCTCGACAAACTTGATTCCTTCGGCGGTCAGTGCCTCGATCACGACGGCTGCAAGTTCCGGGTCTTCGCGCCCCAGAACCTTTGCCCCTTCGATCACCGTCACCTCGCAGCCTAGTCGCCGGTGCGCCTGAGCCATCTCGATGCCGATCGGCCCGCCGCCGATGATTACCAGATGGCTTGGGCGGTCACGCAGGGCGAAGATCGTCTCGTTGGTCAGGTAGGGCACGCTGTCTGCGCCCTGGATCGGCGGCACGAACGGACGCGAGCCGGTGGCGATCACGAAACGCCGGGCGCGTACGACAGTGTCTCCGGCCTGCACCTCGCGCGGGCCCGTAAAGCGGGCGAAGGCGCGGATGACGGTG
>JBGSVS010000523.1:0-11256 GCA_041752895.1 Tabrizicola sp. | reverse complement strand
GCGCCGGACGCTCGCCATCGGCTGCAGCAGCGCCCTCACCGCGCGGCTTGTAGTTCTCCGGCTTGCCCTTGTAGCCACCACCATCGGACGCATGGCTCTTGAAGCCCGCCGCGCGACCGGGACGATCCGCCGATCCGCCGTGGCTTTTGAACCCTGCAGAACGCGGGGCCGACTTCTGGTCCGGTGTCCAACGCGGCTTCTTCGGAGCTTCGTCACTCGCCTCCGCACGCGGCGCACGGTCTTCATAGGGCTTACGCGCCGGGCGATCCGCCTTCCACTCCGTCCGCGCCTCCGATGGGGTCACCCGGGGGCGTTCGTCATACTTGGCCTTCGGCTTCGGGGTGATCTCTGCGGGTGCCTCACCCTCCTCCTCGACCACACGCGGCGGCTTCGGAGTATAGGCTGGCTTTTCCGCCCGCACCGGACGCTCGGTCCGTTCAGCCCGTTCCGGCCGCGCCGGACGTTCGAACTTCGGCTTGTCGAACCGGGGCTTGTCGAAATCCGGTTCGCCCTCGAACCGCTCCATCAGCAGGCCCTTGTCCAGGTCGATCTGCTGCCGGAACTTCTCCGCCACCCCTTCGGCGATCTGGACAAAGGTTTCCTCTTCCCGCACCCGGATCGCGCCGATCGAATCCTTCGCAATGCTGCCCGCATCGCAGATCTTCGGCAGCAGCCACCGCGCTTCGGCCCGACCCGCCCGGCCCACGTTGATCCGGAACCAGACCGATGGCCCGAACTCCCCCCTCTCACGCGGAGCGGACGGCACAGGCATCGCAGTATCGGTCGACAGCACTTCGGGGGCCGACCGCCCCTCGCGCCAGAGCCGCACAAAGGCCGCAGCCAAAGCCTCGGGCCCGAACTGCTCCAGCAGATCGCCAGCAATTCCGGCTTCTTCACCGATGGGCGCGGTCAGGGAGGGGTGCTCCAGAATGCGCAGATCATCCTTGGCCTGCACGTCATCCGCCCCGGGCGCCGAGCCCCATTCGGCATTGACCTTCGCGCCCGACAACAGCCGTTGCGCCTTCTTGAATTCGGCCGGGGCGACGATCAAGGCGCTGACGCCCTTCTTGCCCGCGCGGCCCGTGCGACCCGACCGGTGCAAGAGGGTTTCCGAGTTCGACGGCAGATCGGCGTGGATCACCAACTCCAGCCCCGGCAGGTCGATGCCCCGTGCGGCCACGTCGGTCGCGATGCACACCCGGGCGCGGCCATCCCGCAGGGCCTGCAGCGCATGGGTCCGTTCCTGCTGCGACAGCTCACCCGACAGCGCCACGACCTGGAACCCCCGGTTGCCCATCCGCGCCAGAAGGTGGTTCACGTTGACCCGGGTCTTGCAGAACACGATGGCTGTCCGCGCATCGTAATAGCGCAGCACGTTGAAAATCGCATGTTCCCGGTCGCGCACAGCCACCGAGAACGCCTTGTACTCGATGTCCACGTGCTGCTTCGCTTCGCCCTGCGCGACGATCCGCAGCGCATCGCTCTGGAACTCCCCGGCAAGCTTCTCGATTTCCTTCGGCACGGTGGCCGAGAACATCAGCGTCCTGCGCTCGGGCGGGGCGGCGGCCAGGATGAACTCCAGATCCTCGGCAAATCCAAGGTCCAGCATCTCGTCCGCCTCGTCCAGCACCACAGCCCGCAGGCCCGACAGGTCCAGCGACCCGCGTTCGATATGGTCGCGCAACCGGCCGGGAGTGCCCACAACGATATGCGCGCCCCGCTCCAGCGCCCGGCGTTCGGTGCGATAGTCCATCCCGCCCACGCAGGTGGCAAGCTTTGCCGAAGCACCCGCGTAAAGCCACTCCAACTCGCGCGCGACCTGCAGGGCAAGTTCGCGGGTCGGGGCAATCGCCAAGGCAATGGGCTTGTCTGCGTACAAAAGCACGTCCTGCCCGCCCAGAATCTCCGGCGCGACGGCGAGGCCGAAGGCCACCGTTTTGCCAGACCCCGTCTGCGCCGAGACCAGAAGGTCGCGCCCGGCGACGCCTTCCACCAGCACGGCCTCCTGGACGGATGTCAGCGCTTCATAGCCCTTAGCGGCCAAAGCCTGCGCCAGCGGCGCGGCCACGTTTTCAATCGTCATCGATGTCTTTTCCAAAGGGGGGCGCAGCTATTCGCCCATCAAAGCCAAACGGCCTCTGTCCCCTGGTGCGGGCCTCCTCGCCCACCGTCGCGGAATCTCGACCGTGGGGCGCACCTATCCCAGATCGGGCGGGCTGTATAGGCCTAACCCCGCAGCCGCGCCAAGGCCTCGGCATGTGGCCCGGGCGGGAGGGCCAGCACCCCCTTCGCCTGCGCGCCTGGGCTGTTGAACTGCAGGGCCGCCCCGGTCTGGTCCGTCACTACCGCACCGGCTTTCTCGGCAATCAGCGCCCCTGCCGCGATGTCCCACTCCCAGGCGTCGCGCAGGGTCAGCATCCCGTCGAACCGCCCCTCTGCCGCAAGACACATCCGGTAGGCCAGTGAGGCGCGGAAACTGCGGATGATCTCGGGCACCCCGCCCGGCCACTTCTCGGGCAGCATATTCGCCTTTGTGGTCAGGATGTTGGCGCCTTCCAACCGATCCCGCCCGCTGGCATGGATCACCTCGCCATCCCGCATCGGGGCCGCAGTTTCCGAGGCGGTGTATATACGATCCAACGCCGGTAGATACACGACCCCCGCCGTCACGCGGCCCTTGTGTGCCACTGCCAGCGAATGGGCCCAGGTCTCTTCTCCGGCGATGAAGGCCCGCGTCCCGTCGATGGGGTCAATGATGAACACTGTATCTACAGCCAGCCGATCGGCACTATCCGGCGTCTCCTCGGACAGCCAGCCATAGTCCGGCCGGGCCGCCAGAAGCTTGGCCTTCAGCATGTCGTTGACGGCAAGGTCGGCCTCGCTGACCGGCCCATGCTCATCGCCCTTGTCCCAGACCTTCGGATCCCGCCGCCAGAACCGCAGCGCGATCCGCCCCGCCTCGCGCGCGGCTTCGGTCAAAAGTGCAAGGTCACGCGCCGGCAAGGGTCATCCCGTCGATCAGGATGGACGGAACACGGGTCGACAGATGCGCCCGCGCATCGTTTGCCGGGACGATCCGCAAAAGCATGTCGCGCAGATTGCCCGCGATGGTGCATTCATGCACGGCCTGCACCAGCATCCCTTCTTCTATCCAGTAGCCGGAAGCGCCGCGCGAATAATCCCCCGTCGTCGGATTGATCGTCGACCCGATCATTGAGGTGACCAGAAGCCCCGTCCCCATCTGCTTCAACAGGTCCTCGCGACTTACAACCCCTTGCGTCAGATCGATATTCGTCGTCGAGGGCGACGGGGGCGCCGAAGTTCCGCGCGACGCATTCGCGGTCGAAGCCATCCCCAGCTTGCGCCCCGTCGCCAGGTCCAGCACCCAGCCGGTCAGCACCCCATCCGCCACGATCTCGCGCCGGCGGGTGGCGAGCCCCTCACCGTCAAAGGGCCGGGAGGACCCGATTCGCACCCGATGCGGGTCCTCGATCAGCGACAGGCCCTTCGGCAACACCTGCTTACCCAGCAGGTCCCGCGCCCAGGAAGACCCCCGGGCAATCGACGACCCGTTGATCGCCGACAGCAGATGCCCGACCAGCGAAGCGGCCACCCGTTCGTCATAGACCACCGGATAGGTCCCGGTCTTTGGCTTGACTGAGCCGACCCTGGTCAAAGTCCGCTCTGCCGCCAGCCGCCCGATCACCTCGGCAGAAGGCATGTCCGATGCGTATATACGACCTTCGCCGGCATAATCCCGCTGCATCTCGGTCCCGGACCCGGTGAAGGCCACCGCCGACAGCGAGGTCGAGGTCCGCCCATACCCACCCGAAAACCCGTTTGTTGCTGCCATGTGCAGCGCCCTCTGGCTGTAACTTGCCGAGGCTTCGACCTGGGTGATCCCCTTGGCCTCCAGCGCTGCTGCCTCAACCGCTCGCGCCGAAGCCTCCAGCACCGCCGCCCCCGGCTCGCCAGCCGGATCGGCCAGGTCCAGCGCCGCAAGGTCCCATTCCTGCGCCAACTGTCCGGCCTCTGCCAGCCCCGCCGTCGCATCCTCTGGTGCCTCGCGTGCCATCGCCACGGCCCGCTCGGCCAAAGCTTGAATGGTCGCACGCGATGTATCTGAGGCCGAAACGCAAGCCTGCCGCCGCCCGATCAGCACGCGCAGACCGATCTCAACGCCCTCGGACCGCTCCGCCGTTTCCAACGCAGCCTTCCGGATTTCGATGGAAACGGCCGTCCCCGCCACCGCCAGGGCATCGGCGCTGTCCGCCCCCGCCTTCCGCGCGGCATCCAGAAGGGCATGGCTCAGGTCGGCAAGGCTTGGGGTCATTGCATCGTCCGGTTTGATCTACCGATCTCAGGTAGCCCTGCCACAGCCCCTTCGCAAGGCCGCCCCTACTGCAACCGCTGCCCGTTTGCGAAAAGCCCGCCTTCCTTGAACTCGATCTCCGAGGTCAGCTCATCCGGCCCCGCCCCGGGTCTTGCGAACATCGCCATACCCATGCGGAAGCCCATGGCGTCATCCTCGGTCAGAAGGCCAATCGCGATCAGGTTATCGACCAGCTGGTTCACGCCCTTGATTCCAATGGTGATCTTGCCGTCCGGCCGCGGCATCCCGCCAAAGGTCACCATGTCCGTATTGTCGAACGTCATCCCGCCGGTCGCCGAAACCTCGGCCCCCGCCACCTTCGCCAGCACCTGCGACAGGTCCAGGCTGTTCAGTTGGCCGGGAGGCTCGGCCCCCTCCATCTGCACCGCAGGGTCCATGATGTCCTGCGTCCAGAACCCGGTGCCCTTCAGGTCAACGATCATGGTCGCGGGTTCGCGCGACAGCGACCCTGCCGGATCGAACAGGCCCCAGACATCTTCGGACACGGTGAAATCCACCAGCTTGGTCAGGAAGGAAAAGTCCTGTGGCGTGTCGGACTTTGTCACCGGCATCAGCAGGTTGAACCCGCTTTCGGCAAATGCCACCTCGACCTGCGGAAACGGGATTTCCGCGCCGGACACGGTCACCTTGCCGCCATTCAGCGAGGTGCCATAGGACAGTTGCGTCTTGTCCATCGCCATCTTGAACGCCCCGCCCGTGGCGGTCATCAGCACCTTGGTCGGCCCGCTTGCCTCGGTCACGTCGATGTCAAAGGACATCGCTCCAAAGGCAAAAGCGCTGTCCATGGTAAAGCCGGAATTCAGGGCCGTTGCCATGTTGGCCATCAATTCGGCCGAAACGAAGTCGCCCTTGGTCGCGCCGTTCAGATCCGCGAAACTGACCACGAAAGCGCCCGCGCTCCCATCGCCATCGCCCGTGCCCGAGAACTTGAGCTCCGCCGACTTCGCCGCAAAGCTGGTATCCAGACCCAGCGTCTCACCCGACTTAACCATCCTGTAAGCGCCGGTCACCTCGACCAACGCCATATCAGCCTTGACGTCCTGCACCACACCGGCCTCGTCTTTGGCCTCGTCCAGCGTCACCGTCACCTGCGGCGCGGTGAACTGATAGTTGGTCTCGGTAGAGCTTCCCCCAGCGATCACCACCATGTCCGGCTGGTTGACCGTCAGCTTGATCGACTCTGGCCCATCCTCCTGGTCGGGGAATGCCAGCTGCATCGGATAGCTGTCCGGAACGGTCACGGTCACGGTGCCGTCGCCGTTGTCCGTAAAGACCAGCTTGTCAAAGCTGACCGAGGCGCTGCCGCCCGTCTGGTCCTTGTAGACCACCGCCATGTCGCTGACCTCGACCGACGACCCGTTGTCCACGGTGCTGCCGACCGTCATCTCCTGACCGGCCGAGGTCATCAAGGCCTGCCAGCTCTCCCAGACCTCCTGCGGGGTCACATCGGCGCGGGCGCTCGTTGCAAAGAGGACAATGGCAATCGCGGACGAACAGGTAAGCGCGCGGATCATGGCATAAGCCTTTCGGGTTGAAATCTCCGCCGCAACCTTTCTATCTCGTCCGGGGGGCGTCAAGGGATTCCCCAACCGTGGGTAGAGAAAGCCGCAGGGGGCGTCGTGATCAAGGTCCGGATGGAAGGTGACTGCTGCACGATCACGCTTGCCCGGCCGGAAAAGGCCAATGCCTTGACCGAAGCGATGCTACAAAGCCTCGCCTTGGCCACGACGGAGGCGACGGAAAGCGGCTCAAAGGTCCTGATCCTGACCGGAGAGGGCAAGGTCTTCTCGGCCGGGGCCGATCTGGACGGGATGAAGGCGGGGCTTGGCCTGTCGCCGGCCTGGGAAGCGGCCTCGGGTGCCGTCGCTGCCTTCCCGGGTCTCAGCATCGCTGCCCTGAACGGCACGCTTGCGGGCGGGGCGATGGGCGCGGCCTTGGCCTGCGATCTGCGCATAGCCGTCCCTTCGGCGAATTTCTTCTACCCCGTCATGCGCCTTGGCTACCGGCCGCAGCCGTCCGACCCCGGCCGTCTTGCTGCCCTTATCGGCCCCTCGCGCGCCAAGCTGATCCTCCTCGCCGGTCAGAAGATCGACGCCGAGACCGCGCTTTCCTGGGGCCTTGTCGACCGCATCTGCGCGCCCGAAGGTCTTTTCGACACCGCCATGTTGCTGGCCGAACATGCGCTCGCCGCCGATGCCGGCCATGTCAAAGCATTGAAACGGATGACCAAAGGGGAAACGCCATGACCAACGCCTACGACACGGGCCGCCTGAACCTGCCCTTCGTGGGCATCGCGACCTTCGGCAAGAACCCCTACCAGCCGGACTGGTCGAAAATCGATGCCGACTTCGCGATCCTCGGCGCGCCCTTCGACTTTGGCACCCAGTTTCGCGCCGGGGCCCGCTTTGGCCCCCGTGGCATCCGTGAGGCCTCGACGCTTTTCTCCTTCGGCCACGCCGGGGCCTATGACCACGAAGACGACGTGACCTACCTCGAAGGCGTCCGCATCCTCGACATCGGCGATGCCGACATCGTCCACACCGACACCGAAACCTCCCACGCAAATATCGAGAAGGGTGTCCGCGCCATCCTCGCTGCCGGAGCGATCCCAGTGGTGCTTGGTGGAGACCACTCCATCAACATCCCCTGCATCCGCGCCTTTGTGGGCCGCCCCCTCCACATCGTCCAGATCGACGCCCACCTCGATTTCGTCGATGTCCGGCACGGCGTCCGCCACGGCCACGGTAACCCGATGCGCCGCGCCGCCGAACAGGACCACGTCAAGGGCATCACTGCGCTGGGCATCCGCAACGTCAGTTCCACCGCCAAGGACGGGTATGAGGCCGCCCGCGCGATGGGCGACGACATCCTCTCCGTCCGCCAGATCCGCAAACTTGGGGTCGAGGCGACCCTTGCCCGCATCCCCAAGGGCATCGACTACTACCTGACCATCGACATCGACGGCTTCGACCCCTCCATCGCCCCCGGCACCGGAACCCCCTCGCACGGCGGGTTTCTCTACTATGAAGTCCTTGAGTTGATTGATGGATTGACGAAGCAAGGCAATGTCATCGGCATCGACCTGGTGGAAGTCGCCCCCGACTATGACCACTCCGGCACCACCACGATCCTTGCCGCGCAAATCCTCTTGAACACCATCGGGCGCATTGCCCATAACCGGCGATAGATCGTGCACGATTTACCCGTGCGCGGTAAATCTACACCGCATCGGCCCCATCCTGATGCCCTCGTCATCGGCGCGGGACCTGCCGGACTGATGGCCGCTGAAGAGCTAGCGAAGACCGGCGCGCAAGTCACTGTCTGCGAAGCCAAACCCAGTGTTGCCCGCAAGTTCCTCATGGCCGGGAAATCCGGTCTGAACGTGACCAAGGACGAGGATTGGGAGACCTTCGTCTCTCACTACGACACCCCCCACCTCCGCCCGATGCTGGCCGGTTTCGGCCCGGCGCAGGTTCAGGACTGGTGTCGCGGTCTTGGCCAGGACGTATATACAGGCTCCTCCGGGCGCGTTTTTCCCATGGCGATGAAGGCCTCGCCCCTTCTCCGCGCCTGGCTGCAGCGCCTCACGGTCCAGGGCGTTGAGATTCGCACCCGCTGGCGCTGGACCGGCTTCGATGAGGACGCCTTCACCTTCGACACCCCCACTGGCCCGCAGACCCTGACCCCTAAAGTCACCATCCTTGCCCTCGGCGGAGCCAGCTGGCAACGGCTCGGCTCGGATGGAGCCTGGGTCCCTTGGCTGCGCGAAAGGGGGGTCCGGATCACCGACTGGCAGCCCGCCAACATGGGCTTTCGGGTCGAATGGTCGCCGCACATGGCCAGCCATTTCGGTGCGCCAGTCAAGGGTGTCACCCTGAAGGTTTGCTCACCGCAAGGCGTTGTCATGGAAAGCCAAGGGGAATTCGTCATATCCGCCAATGGCTTGGAGGGTAGCGGTATCTACAGTATATACAAGTATCTACGCGATGCATATACACTCGCGCTGGACCTTCTCCCCAACATTTCCGCCGATGACATCGCCCATCGCCTGTCCCGGATGAAACCCAACGAAAGCACTTCGAACCGCCTGCGCAAGCTTGGCCTCGACCGCGCGCAGATCGCCCTGGTGATGGAGTTCGCGCGCTCCGAACCCTTCGCCCACCTCAAGCACCTGTATATACCGCTTCAAGGCCCGCGCCCGCTGGACGAGGCGATCTCGACTGCCGGAGGCATCGCCTGGGACGCCCTTTCCCCCGACCTTGAACTGAAGGCCCTTCCGAACACCTTCGCCGCCGGTGAGATGCTGGACTGGGAAGCCCCAACCGGTGGCTATCTTCTTACTGCCTGCTGGGCCACCGGTCGCTGGGCGGGGATGGCGGCGGCGTCACGTCTGGTCTGATTGCAGCGGTCTGTCCCGGTAGGGCTTCCAGTCCGGATAGCGCCCACCGCTCAAGTCCATCACCCAGGGCAACGCGCGGTCGCGCAGAACAGCCAGGGGGAAGTCCAGAACGGCAGGGTCGTGATCGGCGAAGGCATAGTCGATTATGCTTCGCCGCACGAAGGTCTTCTCGGACATCTGCACGAAGTTCTGCAATTGCATGGTCAGCAGCGACGCATTGACATTCTTCGGCCGGAACCAGGGTTTCGGCCGGAACCCGACCACCAGCGTCGCATCGACCCCTTCCCGAAAGCGCTTGATCTGCACCACGACCTTGCCCTTCGGCACGGTCTTCAACCACTCCTTCTCCTCCCGCTGAAAGCCAAGCGGGACCAGCAGCGCATCAAGCCGCGTCTCGACCGCGCGGACAACCCGGTCCCGCCGCGCCTTGCGATCCGGGGCCTTCAGAAAGGCGATGACAATTGCGCTTTCCGCTTCGGTCGGTTCCGGAGGTTGCCAGGCTGGAGGAGTGAACGGGGCGTGAGGTCCCGGTTTCGCCGAGGACAGAAGCGACCTCAGCCAGCCGATCACCTTTCCGGCCCGCCATGCAGCGCGTCGAACCACGGCAGCACCTGCTCACGCAGTGTATCTACAGCCACGCCCAGGCACTCGGGGCGTTCCAGCACATCGACGAACGCCAACGTCCCCGGATCGCTGACCGCTTGCTCAAAAAACTCCGCCAGCGCCACATCCTCGCCGCCCGGCCAGTCCGGATGGTCCGGCACCTCACCGTCGGGAGTGACAAACCGCAGCACGATCCGCACATCCCAGCCATAGCGATCCCGCTGCAGATGCACCGCCGACTTCCCCGCTGCCGTCATCCGGCTCCAGGTCGTCTTGGTCAGCGTATATCCCGCAGGCCCCAGCACCCCATCCAGAGCCGAGACGATCCGCCCCCAGGCCTCCTCCCGCCGCGCCGGAAAGGCCGGGTCATTGGCAGCCTGGTGACGGCGAAAGGCGACCTCGTCGTCGTCCATTCAGGCCGAAAGCCCCCCGGCAAGATCCGGCACGTCCAGCGCCGAGAACCCATAGTGCCGCAGCCAGCGCAAATCGGCCTCGAAGAACGCCCGCAGATCGGGGATGCCGTATTTCAGCATCGCGATCCGGTCGATCCCCATCCCGAAGGCAAAGCCTTGCCACTCGGTCGGATCGACCCCCGCCGCAGCAAGCACCTTGGGATGCACCATCCCCGACCCCAGGATTTCCATCCACTTGTCGCCCTCGCCGATCTTCAGCTGACCGCCGACGTTCGAATACCGGATGTCGACCTCGGCCGAGGGTTCCGTGAACGGGAAGTGGCTGGCGCGGAAGCGAAGTTCCACCTTGTCCACCTCGAAAAACGCCCGGCAGAACTCCTCCAGCGTCCATTTCAAGTTCGCCATTGAAATCGACCGATCAATCGCCAGCCCCTCGACCTGGTGGAACATCGGCGTATGGGTCTGGTCCATGTCCATCCGGTAGACCCGGCCCGGAGCAATCACCCGGATCGGCGCACCGTGTTCCATCAGCGCCCGGATCTGCACCGGGGACGTATGGGTCCGCAGCACATGCGGCGGGCGGTTATCGCCTTCCGACCGCGCCATGAAGAACGTGTCATGCTCTTGCCGCGCGGGGTGTTCCGGCGGGATGTTCAGCGCGTCGAAGTTATACCAGTCGCTTTCGACCTGCGGCCCCTCGGCGACCGAGAACCCCATGTCGGCAAAGATCGCCGTCAGTTCTTCCATGACCTGGGAAACCGGATGCACCGTCCCCCGCGGGCGAGGCCGCCCTGGCAGGGTCACATCCAGCCATTCCGATTTCAGCCGCTCGTCCAAAGCCGCATCGCCCAGCGCCATCTTCCGCGCCCGCAAAGCTGCGTCGATCTCGTCCTTCAGGGCGTTCAGACTGGCCCCGGCCGCCTTGCGCTGATCAGGGTCCATCTTGCCCAGACCCGCCATCAGGCCCGAGATTTCGCCCTTCTTGCCCAGCGCGCCGACGCGGACCTCTTCCAGCCCGGCTTCATCCGCCGCACCGGCCACTGCCGCCAGATACCTGGCCTTCAGCGCGTCGATCCCGTCCATGCTTCGTCTCCCGGGGCTTGAACCGGGTTTCCTGCTACTTGCGAAGGCCCCGCGATGCAAGCAGGTCAAAGCTACATGATCGGCGCGTCCGAGGTCTCGAAGACCACCGCAGGCACCGAGCCCTGTCCATCCTCGCCGACCGTGCGGCTTGCAATCAGCCGCTGGCTCCAGATCGTCTGCTGGTCGGCCTGCGCCACCAGCCGCAGCTTCAGATGCGCGCGGTCGCCGCTCCAGGCACCCTCGACATGCAGATCCAGACCATCGGGCAGGGCTTCCCCCGCCGGTCCGAACCGATCAGCCCCTTCGCGCAGCAGGAACTCGGCTGTCAGCCTTGCGATGGCACCGGCCAGGTCGCGCGCCAGGTC
>JBGSVS010000522.1:0-5619 GCA_041752895.1 Tabrizicola sp. | reverse complement strand
GGGGCAGGTGAAGGGGCCGGATGACACCGCCCCGCGCTTTGCGCCCTCGGCCCGGTTCGACATCGAGCTGGAGATGGGCGCGGTGGTCGGCACCCCTTCGGATGGGCCGGTGACGGTGGCCGAGGCCGACGCGATGATCTTCGGCTATGTCCTTCTGAACGACTGGTCGGCGCGCGACATCCAGGCTTGGGAATATCAGCCGCTCGGCCCGTTCCAGGCCAAGGCGACGGCGACGACGATTTCTCCTTGGATCGTGATGAAAGCGGCATTGGAACCCTTCCGCCGTTCGCCCCCCCCGCGCGAGGTGCCGCTTCTGCCGCACCTGCAAGAGCCGGGGCCGATGCTTTACGACATTGCGCTTGAGGTCGGACTGACACCGGAGGGGGCCCGCGAGACAGTGATTGCGCGGACCAATTACTGCGAGATGTATTACTCCGCGGCCCAGCAGCTAGCACATCACACCACCAGCGGCTGCCCGATGAATGTGGGCGACCTTCTCGGCTCGGGCACGATCTCGGGTCCGACGAAGGACGCGCGCGGGAGCCTTCTGGAGCTGTCCTGGGGCGGGAAGGAACCGTTCCCGGTCGCAGGCGGGACGCGCAGTTTCATTCAGGACAACGACACCCTTACGCTCCGCGGCCAATGCCGGGGTGACGGCTACATCATCGGTTTCGGCGACTGCACGGGGAAGGTCATCCCCGCGCTGGCCGACCCCTACGCGCGATAAGGATCAGCGACATGGCAAAGGCGTTCGCCTCGCAGGGCGATCTGGCTGAGAAGAAGATCAGCTTCACCGAAATCGGCGAGGGGCTATACGCCTTTACCGCCGAGGGGGACCCGAATTCGGGCGTCATCATCGGCGATGACAGCGTCATGGTCGTCGAGGCGCAAGCCACCCCGCGCCTCGCGCAAAAGGTGATCGACTGCATCCGGGGCGTCACCGACAAGCCGATCAGCCATGTCGTCCTGACCCACTACCACGCCGTCCGCGTCCTTGGCGCCAGCGCCTTCAACGCTCCGCAGATCATCATGTCCGAAACCGCCCGCAACATGGTGGCCGAACGGGGACAAGAGGACTGGGACAGCGAATTCCAACGCTTTCCGCGCCTCTTTCAGGGGCACGAAAGCATCCCCGGCCTCACCTGGCCGACGACGACCTTCAACGGGAAAATGACCGTCTGGTTTGGGCGCAGGCGGGTCGACATCCTCCAGCTTGGCCTCGCGCATACGGCGGGCGACGCGGTGATCCACGTCCCCGACCAGAACGTGATGTTCACCGGCGACATCGTCGAGGCGCATTCGGCCTGCTACTGCGGCGATGGCCATTTCGCAGACTGGGGTCCGACGCTAGAGGCGATCCGGGCCTATGACCTCGACGCTATCGCCCCCGGTCGCGGGGATGCGGTGATCGGGTCCAAGGCAGTCAACGGCGCGCTGGACCGGACCAAGGATTTCGTCGCATCGACCTACAAGCCTGTCGCCCGCGTGGCGGCGCGAAACGGCACCCTCAAGGAAGCGTGGGACGCCTGCCGCGCCGAGTGCGACCCGAAGTTCAAGGACTACGCGATCTACGAACACTGCCTGCCCTTCAACGTCGCCCGCGCCTATGACGAGGCGCGCGGGATCAGCCATCCCCGCATCTGGACCGCGCAGCGTGATCTGGACATGTGGGCCGCACTGCAGAGCTGACGCACCATGAAGCACGACATGCCCGACCGCTATGCGCTGGCCTTCCGCCTTTATCCCTATACCCGGTCGCCAGATCAGGACGCCCCAACACCCGCGCGCCACAAGGTCGTGGTCGTCGGCGGCGGGCCAGTGGGCCTTGCCACCGCGCTTGACCTTGGCCGCCGTGGCGTGCCGGTGGTGCTGCTCGATGACCACGAAGGCCCCGGTCTTGGCAGCCGCGCGCTGTGTTTCGCCAAGCGGACGCTGGAGATCTGTGACCGTCTGGGAGCGGCCCCGCCGATGCTGCGGAAGGGCGTGCAGTGGAACCTGGGCAAGGTCTTCCATGACGACCGGCTGCTTTACGAATTCAACCTGTCGCCCGAAGGCGGCCACGCGATGCCGGCCTTCATCAACCTGCAACAGCCCTGGTTCGAGAAATTCCTCTACGACGCCATCGCCACCGCGCAGGCCGAAGGTGCGCCGATTGAGCTTCGCGGCAAGAACCGCGTCGATGCCGTCCATCCCGCAACGGACCATGTGGCGGTTGAGGTGATGACCCCCGACGGTCCCTACACCCTTCGGGCCGACTGGCTGATCGCCTGCGACGGCGCGCGCAGCCCCTTGCGCGGGATGCTGGGGCTGAACTTCGACGGGCGGGTGTTCGAGGACAACTTCCTGATCGCCGACGTGAAGATGAAGGCCGATTTCCCCACCGAACGCTGGTTCTGGTTCGAGCCGCATTTCAAATCGGGCGACTCAGCACTTCTCCACAAGCAGCCCGACGACATCTGGCGCATCGACTTTCAGCTGGGCTGGAACATCGACCGGGCGCGAGAACTGGAACCGGCCAATATCCGCAAGCGGGTCGATGCGATGCTTGGGCCGGATGTGGAATACGAGCTGGACTGGTGTTCGATTTACACCTTCCAGTGTCGCCGGATGGACCGCTTCCGTCATGGCCGCGTGCTGTTTGCGGGCGATTCTGCGCATCAGGTCAGCCCCTTCGGCGCGCGGGGGGCGAATTCGGGGATCCAGGATGTCGATAACCTCGCCTGGAAGCTGGCGCTGGTGGTGGACGGCACCGCGCCGGATACGCTTCTGGACAGCTATGACCAGGAACGGGTGCAGGGCGCGGATGAGAACATCCTGAACTCGACCCGCGCGACCGATTTCATCACCCCGAAGTCGCCAGTGTCGAAGCTGTTCCGCAATGCCGTTCTGCAGCTTGCGGCCGACTTGCCCTTTGCCCGCACCATCGTCAATTCCGGCCGGCTGTCGGTGCCCTGCACCTATGACGGCTCGGCCCTGAACGGACCGGATCACCCCGACATGCCCGCGCGCAGCCGTCCCGGGACAGTCTGCCCCGATGCGCCCCTGGGCGACGGCTGGCTTCTCCCGCACTTGTCCCCGGGCTTCACCCTCATGACGATCAACCTTGACGCGCCCGAGACCCTCGCGGTCCACGGCCAGACTGTCCCGCGCCTGGCGGCACAGGCAACACCCGAGATCACCTCCCGTTACCTCGGCACTGCCCGCGCCGCCGTCTACCTGATCCGCCCCGACAGCCATGTCGCGGCGCGCTGGGACCACTTCGATGCGGTCGCGGTAGCACGCGCCCTAGCGCAGGCCATCGGAAAGGGCTGACCCATGCTCATCACCTCGCCCAACCTCACCCGGCCCGACGACAGCTATGCCCGGCTGATCCAGACGCATGACGGGCTGACCGAAGCCGAAAGCCATGCGCTGAATGCCCGGCTGATCCTGATCCTGATGAACCACATCGGCGACCACGCCATCCTGGCCCAAGCGATGCAACTCGCCCGCGGTCCAGCCTGACGCCAAAGTGAGCTACCGCCCAACGTTTGGACGGATTTCCGGGTGGGCTAAGCCACTGTCTGCACCCCCTGATCGGTTTCCATTGCCTTGAAGCAGAGCACGGCGGGCGGATTACTGGCGTCGCAAGCCCTCTGGATCGAGGTTCGGATTTCCACTTGCAACAAAAGCTTTGACAGTGAGCCGCGTTCGACCAAGGCTGCCGGAAGGAACGCACTTCCGATCAACGGAAGGCGGATCAGAAACCAACAGTGATGGAGACAACATGAGAACGGTTTACCCGATGGCGCTGGCAGCCATGGTTTTCGGTGCCAGTGTCGCAATGGCCGAAGTAGAAAGCACAGATCCGATCAAGCTGACCTTGCATGACTGGACTGGGCAGCTGATCACCACCAACATCATGGCCGCCGTGCTGGAAGAAGCAGGCTATAACGTCGAACTGGTACAGGCGGACTATCTGGCCCAGTTCCCCGGGCTTGAATCCGGCGACCTGCATGTGGCGATGGAGCTTTGGGCGACGACGGCTGCCGAAGCGATGGATGCCTCGATCGCAACAGGCAACACGGTCAGCTTCGGTGAGACCGGGATGCAGGCCAAGGAAGAGTGGTGGTATCCGATCTACATGAAGGAGAAGTGCCCCGGTCTGCCGGACTGGAAGGCCCTGAACGACTGTGCCGAGCTTTTTGCCACGCCGGACACGGCACCGAAGGGCCGCTATCTGGGCGGGCCGGTCACCTGGGGCGGCTATGACGAGGAGCGCGTTGCCGCATTGGGTTTGAACTACGAGGTGATCCATGCCGGCACCGACGCAGCGATGTTTGCGGAACTGGCGTCGGCCTATCAGCGTCAGGATCCGATCCTGCTTTGGATCTATGCCCCGCACTGGGCACCGATCAAGTATGAAGGGGAATGGGTGGAGTTTCCGGCCTATTCTGCGGAATGCTACAACGACCCCGCTGCGGGCGAGAACCCGGCGGCGACCCATGATTGCGGCAAGCCCACGGGGGGCATCTTCAAGGCTGGCTGGGCTGGGCTTGAAGGCAAATGGCCGGGTGCTGCCAAGGCGATCAAAGCGTTCCAGCTGACCAATGACGAGATGGGTGCCATGGTCGGCAAGGTCGATGTCGACGGCATGGCGATCGAGGACGTGGTCGGCGAATGGATGGCCGCGAACGAGGCACGCTGGATGCCCTGGATCGAGTGATCCTGACAGGCGGGATGGCCAAGTGCCGTCCCGCCAAGCTTGCATGCCAGCCCCTCACTTTCGGATCCCCAGATGAATGAACGCCCCGTCAAGCTTGCCTGTCGGCATGTCTGGAAGGTCTACGGCTCTCACCCCGAACGGCTTTTGGCTGGCGGACGGACGCCGTCACTTGAGGAAATCCAGCAGTCCGGCCATGTGGGCGCAGTGCGGGATGCAAGCCTTGAGGTCGGGGAAAGCGAGATCTTCGTCATCATGGGGCTGTCCGGTTCGGGCAAAAGCACCTTGGTGCGCTGTCTGTCGCGGCTGGTCGAACCCACGGGGGGCGAGATCCTTTACGATGGCGAGGATCTCCTTAAGGCCTCGCCCGCGCGAATGATCGAAATCCGCAGACACCGGATGGGGATGGTGTTCCAGCATTTCGCTTTGTTGCCGCATCTGACGGTGCTGGAAAACGTGGCCTTCCCGCTGGAAGTCCAAGGCATGGACCGCGCCGCGCGCGAAGCGCGGGCGCGCGAGGTGACGCAGCTTGTCGGGCTGCAGGCGCGCGAAGGCAATTACCCGCGCCAGTTGTCGGGCGGCCAGCAGCAGCGGGTGGGCATCGCCCGCAGTCTGGCGGTAGAGCCTGACCTGTGGTTCCTTGATGAACCCTTCAGCGCGCTCGACCCGCTGATCCGGCGCGAGATGCAGGATGAATTCCTGCGCATCCAGCGGCAGTTGCAAAAGACCATCGTCTTCATCACCCATGACTTTGACGAGGCGATCCGCCTGGCCGACCGCATCGCCATCATGAAGGATGGCGCGGTGGTGCAGGTGGCAACGCCCGAAGAACTGGTGCTGGCCCCGGCGGATGACTATGTCGCCGCCTTCACCGCGCATGTGCCCCGCGCCAAGGTCGTGACGCTGGGCCGGATCGC